>NZ_LFRG01000039.1:0-35187 GCF_001573875.1 Clostridium sp. ATCC 25772 | reverse complement strand
ACTAAACTTATTTTTGACGAATTAAATTCAAATAAAAATAAACTTTTTTCGTTAGCTTATGCTAAAAATTACCTAGTGTAATTTTAATTCTGAACTTGGAACCCTATATAGGGTTCCAAGTTGACTTTTAAAATTATCCATTCCAAAACTTGGATACCTAAAATAGTGAGACATGCTCCGAATCATTTAGAATTCAATGCTGAATTTTGTACGAAAATATTTTAAGGTTATTGAATAAATTTAAATTGGAGCTTGTTTCCCTATATAGGGTTCCAAGTTGACTCTTAAAGTTATCCATTCCAAAACTTGGATACCTAAAATAGTGAGACATACTCCGAATCACTTAGAATTTAACACTGCATCTTGCACGAAAATATTTTAAGGTTATTGAATAAATTTAAATTGGAGCTTGTTTCCCTATATAATTAGTATAAATGGATTTATTAAAATAAAACACTTACAGTTAGTGAAAGATTAGGAGGTTAATGTTTAAAATGCTTTAAATAATCTATTCTTGTAATATATCTTCACTATACTTTACAAGAAAAAATGGAAACCATATAGGCTTCCAATAATAAATTTTTAGTATATTTTTAATTTTAATAATTTCTTCTTTACTAGGTTTAAATCTTATAATATACTTATCATTAAAATTCTCTTTACTTTTAAGTTATTTTATATTTTATTTAAGTTCTTAATACTAATCTTAACGATAAACTCTATTTATCTATCTTATAGATTTAATTTTTACTTAATATTATCTTACTATAATAAATTACCTATCTTCTTAATATTTTGTTTTTATTCCTGTGATAAAAGTACTTTTAACATTTTTTCAGGTCTATCAAGAAAACTTTTAGTAATTTTATAATGCTCAGTATCTTTATACATAACTTCTTTTATACCATTGTTTAATTCATAAATAATTGAATCTGGATAAGACATTATTATAGGTGAATGAGTGGCTATTATAAACTGAGAATTTTTCTGTACTAATTCATTCATTATAACAAGCATAGACATTTGTCTTGATGGTGATAATGCTGCTTCTGGTTCATCTAAAATATATAAACCATTTCCACTAAATCTATTCTTAATAACTGACAAAAAAGACTCCCCATGGGATTGTGCATGTAGTGATATTCCTCCATATGCTCTACTCACATCTACATCATCTATATTTGTAGCCACATTATAAAAACTTTCTGCTCTTAGAAAAAAGCCATCATTAGGCCTTTTAACACCTCTAATTAATTTAATATTCTTGTATAAATCTGAATGAGTATTGTTTGTTGAAAAATTAATATTTCTAGTTCCACCTTCTGGATTAAATCCACATGCTATAGCAATAGCTTCAAGTATCGTTGATTTACCAGTACCATTTTCACCTACAATATATGTAACTTTAGGATGAAAATCTATTCTAGATAAATCTTTTATCGCGGATAAACTATATGGATACTTAGAAAATGACTCTACTCTTTCTCTACATAATTCAATATATCTTAAATATTGATTGCATTTATTTAAATTCATTTTTTCCCTCCAAAAGTAATTAAATAACAATTTAATTTTCACACAATATACAATCACAGCTAAATAATATACTTCTATTATAAGTAAATTATAACATGTTTTATATAAAACATTATTTGACTTCGACAAATTTTCATTTCTATATACTACGTAAAAACACCGTAAAATTCAGCTTTGAATAATACGGTGCTCAAATAAAGCATTTATTTTTAAATTAAAATCATCTTCTAAATATATGATTTAGTCAAAGATTGAGTATCTTGCCCCATTGCTTTTAATAAAGATAATCCAATCTCTCTTGCAGCTATTACTGATTGTCTAACAGCATCTGAATCCCCAGTAACTGTTATTATTACTTCATTTGTATGTGCCGTTCCTGAATCGGGGCTAGCATATGTTACCATCTGAACATTTGCAGCTTTCATTGCTGTATCTGCCATTACTAAACCAATTGCAGCTGGAGCACCAGCAATTATTCCAAAAGCTTTTCCAATAGGAGCGCCAAATGCTTTTGCTGATGCCAAGCTTGCACTTGCAGTATATGAAAGTTCTAAATGTCCTGAATCACATGCATAAACATCTCCAAAAGTTCTATCTAATTCTTTAAGAGCAACTTCTACTGCTCTTCTTACATCTGTTACATCTTCTGCTGCCAGAATAATTAAGCAACCGTGCCCTGCTCCACCCTTTGTATCTCTTGGCATTTCAATCTTTGCTACTTCTGTATTAGTAGCTTTTACCGCCTCATCTGCTGCCATAATATGTGGTCCTGCACCTGTTCTTCCACTAATTATTCCTATAGACCTATATTTTTTATCTAATCCCATTTTTTCATGAAGAAAACAATCAACATTAGCTATGACTAATCCAATAGTATCTCCAATTGCTGTTCCTACAAATTCTGTTATTGATGCTGATGTATTCATCTTTAGTACCTCTCTTTTCTATCACATTATTATCTTTACTTACTTAAGCAACTTTCTTATTAAGTGTTTTTTCTGCTACTGCTTATATAATTTTATTATAAATCGATTATAACATATCTTGTAAATACTGCATTATTCAATTTTTAAATAATATTTCACTTCGCATTTTTTGTATTATGACGTAAAAAATATCGCAAATTCATTTCTGAATGATGAGATGATTTAATAAATTATTTTTTAGTTATAATGTTAAATTAAAAGAATGTGGATAAATTAAGTTGAAATTTATTTTCATTTTATTAATATACTTTTTTTATTTAATTCTAATTAATTTGATATAAGCTGAATAATCAGCTATTCTTTTAAGTTTTCCTTCAATACCTTTAACTTTAATCACATAAAAACATATAGGATAGGATTATTCTCAACAGTTAATTAAAAACTGTAATAAATATAATTATTTTCCAAAAATATTGTTATTTTCATGTATATATTTTACAATTGATGTGAGTAACAAGTAATTATTATAGAGAGGGCTGGAATATTATTATGGAAAAAGTGAGTCTAAGATTACTATCAATTTTTTTGATACTAGGAATATTATTAACTGGATGTAAAAAAGGCGGAGGTTCAATTCAATTTTCTAACAAGCGTTTAGAACAATCACCTGAGAAAAGAGAAATTATGCAAGAGTATTTGAAAAAAAATTATAGTTCTGTAGATTTAGAAGATGAAAGTGAATTTAAAGATTTATCCATTATGGATTCAGATATAGAAGGAAAGGAAATTTTTTTTACTGCTGAACTTCATGGAACTAAGGCTAATGAACAATTAAATATGAAATTTTTAAAATATTTCAAAGAAAAAACAGATTTTAAGTATTATCTATGTGAGCTCTCTTATAGTGATGCTTATTTTATAAATAAGTATTTAGAGACTGGGGATATAAAAATATTAGAAGATATATATAAGCCACTAAAAGGAACATTCGCATGGAATAAAGATAGTTATAACCATTTTAAAAAGTTATATGAGTATAATAATGCTCTACCTAAAGAAAGCAGAATTCAAGTTGTAGGTGCTGATATAGAACATCAACCAATTAATGCCTATAAGTTTTTAGTAGATGTTTTACCAGATAAAGAAGCGCCTAAAGAAATAAAATCAGTAATAGATAAGATTAAAAATAAATTTAATGATTCAGATGAATTTGATAAAACATTTGCTCAATGTTCAAATGAATTGCAAAATAACATAGAAAAGAATGAAAATATATATAAGGAGTATCTTGGAGAAAACTTTACTGGTTTTAACCTTGTAAATTTGAACGTATTAAATAGCGTAGAGGCATATAAGCATGAGGATTACGTAGATTGGAATAATACTAGAGATAACATGATATATAAAAACTTTCAAATTCTTCAAAAGGAATTACCTAAGGGTAAGTATTACGGACAATGGGGGCTTAACCATACATTTCAAAGTAAAGAAAAAGATATAATGTGGTTTGCTGCCTATTTAAATTCTGATGACTCAATATTTAAAGATAAGATTTTAACAGTAATTTATAACTATGATGATTGTGATATGATGGGCATAACTGATACTATGGAATACACTACTAATGAACTTAACATTATGTACCCTCAAATTAAGGAAACTAACAATTTATTAGAAGGTAATTTGAACATTTATAAATTAACGAGTGAGAATTCACCTTTTTCTGAAACACCAATGTATTATACTTTTAATGGAGAAGAAATAGAAGCAAATATGTTAGATTTTTTTCAATATATCGTTTGTATAAGAAATTCTAAAGCAACACAGCCACTTAATGATGAGTATAATTAGTTAGCTTAGGGTATAGGGTTTGTTACTTTATTATTTTAGATTAAAAATATAGTAACGTGTTATCATGAAAATGTATTATGTATCGAATCTAGTATTGATACTAGATTCGATAATTTAAGATTGCATTCGAACCAAGCGCATAATTGTATACAAAAATTACTAAAGATAATTTTGAAGTAAATATCCCCTTTCCCCAATTTTTTATACTTTATTTTGTTCATTTTTTATCCCCTCAAGTATATCTATCTTTTATAATATGTTACCATTATAAATAAACTATTACACATATTACAAATACATCATTATTCAATTTTCAAATAACATATTTCACTTTCAGTTCGTATTGTATTTGAATTACGACGCAAAAATACCGCAAATCCACTTATGAATACTACGGTATTATATAAAATTATTTATTTTTATAGTTGCTGCACCTTATCTCAAAAACGTGAACAAATTGAAGTTACAAAATTTAGTCATTAACCTTTTTTCTCACTATAGGATACCATAGTTCAATGTAGCCATATTCTTTAGTTCCACCATAAATTTCAAATTCTGCAGCATCAATCTTCTCATAATTTGAAGTAGGTAGCCATTCACTATAAAATCTTTTTTGTAGTGTGTTTAGAATTATTAATAAATCTTCATCCCACTTAAACTTCTTAGATGGAAAAACGACATAAGTTTGCGCTGGAATATGCACCATACTATATCCTTCTGTTTTACTATTATTACCTATGAAAGAACAAATCATATATGGAAATGTATTTTTTTCTGTTTTCCTATAGTTTACTGCACCATGAATCTTACATAAGTCTTGTGGCATAAACAATGGCAAATCTCCAGAATCCTTAAATAACTTTTCATACACTCCTTCTCTGTGGCATCTTTGCCAAAGTTGAGCTGGGCTTTTGTAACTTTCATCACCAGTTGAAGAACCAATAATCTCAATCCCAAAAATATCAAAAGCCTCTTTCCTTTCAATTCTATACTCCATCTCACTATCTCCTTTAATCGAAATTTGAAAGGATATTCGTGGATAGGCTTTAAGTATAACACCCCCATCCCGTACTAATGAGGGCACTATACCATGTAATGTTTGAAATGCTCTCGTAAATGAAACTGGTGACTCATAACCATACTTTAAGGCAATATCTATTATCTTTACATCATTATTTTGAATTTCAAAAGCAGCTAGAGTTAATCTTCTTCTCCTTATATATTCAACCAGAGATATTTCAGTTATAAACGAAAACATCTTTTGAAAATTGTAAGATGAACAACATGCCCTTTGAGCCACAACATCCATATCAATTTCACTCAATAGATTATTCTCAACATAGTCCAATGCACAATTCATTCTTGTAAGCCAATCCATAAGATAACCTCCCTTCAATTAAAAGTATACTGAAGAAAAAAATTAGTGTCGCAACTATTCTTGTACAGAAAATGTTTAGTTTATTATATTTGATAATAAACTAAGATTCATATTACTATTTGACTTTAAAATACGTTTGTAATTTAAACGTTCTCTAAATCCATATTATAACATATTTTGCAAATACCGCATTATTCAATTTTCAGAGAACATATATTTTTTAGTTCGGTTTTTAATCAAATTACAAACTAAGAAACACCCTAAAATTTAAACTTGAATAATATGGTGTTCTAGTAAATTCTACTTCTGATCTTCTATCAATTTTTTTATCTCATTACTTATAACGTCAGGATAAGTGTGGTGTATAGCATGCGTTGACCCTTCAACAACCATTTGCATGCTATCTGTAGACCACTTTTTCAAAGCTTCTTGGCTATTTTCCCATTCAGAATCATCTGGAGCAGTTAGTATTCTAATCGGTAAATTATCTAAATGACCATTCTCTAAAACAACTTTTGCATTATCTTTTGCCATATTGCCTTCATCTATAATGTTTTTGTTATACATAGTTTTTAAACTCATTGATAAATATAATTCTTTTAAATCATTAGGTAGTAATTTAAGGTTTTTTGAATAATAATCTGTATGGTAAAGTGCTAACCTTGCTATACCAGTATACTTCAGTAACTTATAAGTAGACGCTGTACTGCTGCTAACTTCTAAGCCATTTTTAGCATAATACTCAGGATTGCCACCATCTATCAGAACTAAGCCAGCTACTTCATCTTTATACATTTGTGCAAATCTTATTACCTGTAATGATGCATATGAATGTCCAACTAATATATATGGAGCCTTTTCTCCTGATTCTATAAGTGCACTGTGCATTTCCTCTACAATAGAATCTATATCTCTTGGTTTATCTGTTACGTCACTCCATCCATGCCCTGGCCTATCATAAGTAACTATTTTAGTATACTTTGAAACTTCATTATACAAAGGATAAAAATCAGCATATGCACTTGGAGTAATATGTCCTGAGCAAAAAACTACGGTAGTATTTCCTTCACCTTCGCTGAAAACGTTAATTTTATTATCATTTATCTCAACCATTTTTCCTACTGGAAGATAGTTTTTTGTGTCTTTATATTCACCAATTTTTCCGTATAAACAACCAATTAATAAAACAATAACTACGCAAGTTAAAACCCTAAATAAATACTTTTTAAATAATTTTCCATCTTTTGATTTATTTTTTCTTTTATCTTTCATTGTTTCTAATCTCATTTATAAATTCCCCCTAAAATATAGCTATTCTCAAACAAAAGATAGTTATATTTTTAATAAATATAAAATATTTTCATTTTTAAATAGTATTATTTAATTTTCAAATAACATTCTTAACTAATATATCTTATATTTGATATAACCAAACCATAATTGGCATTGTTACAATACATACAATATTCGTAACTACATTTATAACACTAGCATATTCTCCGTTTTTATCATATATTTGAGCCATTTGTGCAACTGATGATGCAGATGGTGTGATTGTTGCAAGAAGGCTAATAAGTAAAATTATCTTGCCATTAGGTACTAAACTTCCCATTCCACTATATTTAAGTAAAAGTAAACTTATAAATGGACATACTATCATCTTAAGAAAAGTAATTATGTAAATTCGTTTATAAGCAAATATCTTTCTAAAACTCATATTTGCAATCAACATTCCCACTACAATCATGCAAATAGGGCCAATCATAACACTTACTGACTCCATAGTGTCTGTAATAAAATCTGGAAGTTGCAGCCTGGTAACAAATAATAAAACTCCAAAGAAAATAGTAATCATATTAATATTTAAAAAGATTTTTTTCAAATCTATTTTCTTATCTTCACAAATCACCATTCTTCCATGAGTCCATAAAAGAACTAACTGTACACACATAAATGCACTAGAGTAAATAACCCATTCTTTTCCTAAAACAGCAGTTACAATTGGAATAATCAGATTTCCAGCATTTGAATATATTATAGATACCTTTTCAACTGAATCCAAATGAAATATTTTTTCAAGTATTTTTACTAAAATTAATAATTCAATATGAATCAATACAGCCGCTACAAAAGCAAAAATCAATCCGTTCCGTATATTTTCTGTATATTTAACTTGAAATGCATTAATAATCACACAAGGCATTACCAAATAAAGTGCAACTATTGAAAGACTTTTACTTTCTTCTGCTTTCAATAAATTTGTTTTCACTAATATAAATCCCATGGCCATAACTAAAAAAAGTTCAGCAATCTGCTTCATTAATAACAAACTAATCAAAATTTCACCTCCACAATTTAATGTCATTCTTTGGTACCTTCATTCTATAAATTACTCAACTATTTATCATTTATCTATATTTTTAGGGAAAAATCTCCACACATGAGAAATCCCAGTTTCAATCTCATGTGTATTATTGAATATACATTTATATTCATCTAAATTAATAAACTCCTCCATTATTATTTTTAATTCATCTAAAGTTGATATATCATCACAATTAGCACTAATTCCATTAAATTCTACTTCTCCTTCAAAAGAAAATGGAACATCTTCACCATATTCATCATCCCAATACACATTTGCAGTTCCTGTCCATCGAACTAGAAACTTATTTCCATTTCTTTCTAAGAATTTAATTGTTCCACTTGTTACATCTTCATGTTCAAAAACATACAATGTTCCCGCTTCTTCACCATTTGCATTATATTGAGAATCCCATTTTAAAGAAAGTCCTTCTATATCTTTCCATGATTTTATATCAAGCCTAAAACCATTGTTATGATACAAACAAGGCGAAACCGATTCATAATAAATTTCTTCATCGTCTTCCAATTCTTCATTATCTAATTCTGTTACAAAATCCCCTTCGCTCATATCTATTTCTATAGACCAGTAAAATTCTGATAATCCAGTACTCTGCATTCTTTTACTCATGGTAGAATCCATAAAACTTCCACTAAGCGTAGCACTCTCCACATAAAACTTTAAATTTCCTAACTTAAACATATTTTTCCTCCACAAATTTACTATTTATAATGTCCAATTTCAAATTGGAATTTATTAAACTATATGGTATGCTCATAATAAAAATCTTAGCTAAATGCAAGAGCTGTCAATTCCATCAAAAATAAATTTATCTTGATCTTCATCATAAAAAAAATGAACTTCAAGCCCTAAATAATCATCAATGGGCATTTGTTTTGAATTAGGGTGAAATCCTAAAAAACATGTCATAACACTAAGATAATCAAAATCCTTAAAATAAATATCTCCAATATACCACTCACCAGTCATTTCACAATTTCTAGGAAACATATCAATGTTATTATTACAAACATTTTCATCGTTCACATAATCAGTTATTTCATTAACTATATTTTTTAAAATTTCATCATTATGCTTTTCAAATAATGCTTTAAGTGATAAATCTCCGAATATAGTGCGTGTTTGTAGCTTATTTTCATAAGTCACATACACATTATTTGTATTAAAATTTGGTAAAAAAATCTGTTTTAATTCTAAACTCATAGTAATTACCTCCTGCTATATAAATAATCTCCAATCCAAATTCCTATTTAAATTACTGAAATCTATCACTAATCAAAATCATTTCATGAGGACTCATACTCTAAATCAAATTCTTCTTCACTAATTAAATTACAAATAAACTCTTTAAAATTATCTGCTAATTTAGTTATTTCATAATCATATTCCTGATCAATATGTACAACACTTGGTTCCCCTTTAGGTCCACATTCCCTATAATCTAAAAATATCATATCATGTCCAGCTGATGGACAATCAGCTATTGCAACCCCAATGTCAGGATACTCCCACTCTTCAATCCAAAATCTACTTCCAAATTCTCCACACAATGAACATGATTTGTCTAAAGCAATACTAAATAATCCTGTTATGCCTATGTGGTCTTCTGCCCAGCTTGTAGGAGTTTCTGTACGAATGACATCTTTCTTAAGAAGTCCTCCATTATGAATACGCATTAACTCTATATATGCTTCAGGCAATTTATACAATATTTCCTGCTCTACCTGTTTTATTATTTCATCTGTAGGATAGTCAGATATATATTTTTTATATGAATAATCACAATCATCCCAAAGATTTTTCAATAAATTATCATCAAACATAACTACTCAACTCCTATATAAATTAATACAAATTACTATTTATAACACCCCACCATTCTAACCCATAATCAAAATAATTAGACCATTTATGTTCCCAATAAGCATCTGGTGTAGTCCAGTCTATTCCACTACACCAATCATATATATCAATGTTCTTAATATGAGAAAACAGAATATCGTTAACATGAAAAAAATCTTCTTTCTCTAATTCACTGCCATATGGTGAATCAAGAAAAGCATGTTCATATGCAGCTTCAATTCCGTCTTCAAAAAAATCATCAACAGAATATGGAACACCTAGCATTTTAGATTCCTCAATATCAAACTTTTCCTTATAACGTTCTGCTATAATTTCCATTGCATTTATAGCAGCTTGTCTATGTTCTTCCATACCACAATGCAACATATCATTCTTGAAAATCACATAATCAACAACAATATTATTGCCCTCACCTTTATTATTTAATTTATTAATTAATGAATAAGCAGGATGACGTACCATCTCTTCCATTTTTCCAACTCCTTTAAAGATTTATTAAATTCTTGTTATAATATTCGTTTTATTTCATAAATCTCTAAATTGCTATTTGTCTTTATGGCAATTATAAAAATCTTTTAATTCTGCTTTTCTTTCTTTTGATAAGTCTGTTTTTTTAACACCTTGAATTGCACCTTCCAATGCTAATAATCTATGAATACACGCATAGGCATCAATTTCTTGTATTTTCATCCAAACCTGTTCTGTGCCAATATTTTTTAATTCATCATAAGTAAATATTCCTACTTCATTTAACTGCTTTTCAACTTTTTCTCCAATATTAGGCAATTTTAATAATTCCCCCATAATAAAACTTCCTTTCAAATTGTTATTTACCTTTTAATAATTACAGGGTATTCAATGAATACCACATTATTTAATCGCATTTCTATGAACTTATAAATATCCTTTTTCTCCAATTTTTTATACTTTATTTTACTAATACCCCCTCAAGTATATCTATTTTTTACCACCACTTACCATTATAAATAAACTATTACACATATTGCAAATGTATCATTATTCAATTTTTAAATAGCATATTTCACTTTCAGTTCGTATTGTATTTGAATTGCGACATAAAAATACCGTAAAATTCATTTCTGAATAATACGGTATTTAGAAAAATTATTTGATTTTATATTTTAGTCGTTAAATAAGAATATTGTGCAAGAAACTTATTGTATATTATGCTTATACTGTACGCGACCATGACCTTGCCTGTTGCAGAAGTTTTACATAAAGAAATTAATTCAGTTAAGCCATAGCCACTCACCACAACTAAAGCGTCTCATCTAACTTTTGAATCTTTGAGTGGGAAATTAAATATACATTGCCTAAAATGTCGATTTTGTTTCCTTTTACACGTACAGCACAATCTTTGTTCGACGCGTAAACATTCATTTTTTCTGATAATGGAGATAATTCGCCTTGAATCTGTTCAATGTTATTTTCAAGATCAAAATGAGACAGCACAGAAAAATCGTCAAGACCGATACCGTTGTAAATAGAACTTATGTCACATTTATAACCAGTATATTTCGAGCATAACCATTTAGCGGACATGTTTATCGCACCGGCGCTTGTTCCCATCACAACGGCTTTGCTTTTTTTAATCAAATCCGATAATTGATATTCAATCAAAAGACCGTTTTGTTCAACAGTATTTCCACCCAACAAGAAAATGACCGAAGCATTCTGAATTAATTTTTGGGCCTCTTCCTTCTGTACGCTATAATCAATTAAATGATATTTATCAAATATAATGTTGGCCTGGTCAAGCCACGAACGTTCAGTAGCACCAACTTCCTCATCTTCATGAAGAAATGGATTGGCGCTAATCATAACAAGCGATTTTCTATCAGTTATATCCTCATACAACAATCTGACCAGTTTCTCAAGAAAAATATCGTTAAACCAACCTAAATAATAGTGAGTTTTCATAAGTACCTCCATATTAAAGTTTATATAATATAAACAATTTTCAGTTCGAATTATAATACAATTATAACATATTTTGTAAATACAGCATTATTCAATTTTCAAAGAACAAATTTTATTGTTTAGTTCACAATATAATCATAATGTAATCTTGTTCTTGAAATACAATATAAAAAATACCGCTAATTCACTTATGAGTACTGCGGTATTTTAATATATTATTTTATATTTACTTTTTAAGTTCATTGATAAATTGGAGCTTAACTCGGTATTATGCTCAAAATTCATGCTTATTTATTATCAATAATCCTCTATGCATTCAAGAAACTTAAAACTTGACAGTTAAAGTCCTTTGATTCTTCATACGCTGCGTGTCCAATCCCCTTAAGTATTACAAGCTTGCTATCCGTTATTCTTTCAGCAATTTCCTCTGATGAATTTTTGCCAACTACTTTATCACTGTCACCACCTATCACTAAGGTTTCACAATTTATCCTATTCAGCTCATTATAGGTATTATGGCTAATGCAAGCCTTTGCCTGAATAATAAATCTACTAAAATCTTTAGGTTTACCGAATCTGCTAAGAATAGGGTATAGTAGTCTGTATTTTTTTATATTCTTATCACTATATGATTTTTCAGCTGTAGTGATCACTATACCTTTATAGTCATTTTTTTCAGCCATTGATACCCAACTTCTGACAACACTCTTCAATGTTTCATTTTGCCTAGATACCGTTACAGCTAAAACTAGTTTATCAATCAGCTCTGGATAATCAATAGCAATATATTGAGCAATCATTCCACCTTGAGAAACTCCCATTATAGAAGCTTTGCAAATCCCAAGCTTTTTCATTACTTCTGCCTGATCTTTTGCCATATCTTTTGTAGAATAACCTTCCTCTAATTTATTTTTTCGACTAAAAAAATATACTTTATAATTTTTTGCATATTCTCTATACGTCATTGCAAGGATAACTGCAGTACCTTTAACTGTTTTTAATCCATCTCCCAAACCAGGAATCACAATTAGATTTTTCTGACCGTTTCCAAAACAGATATAATCCATATCTGTATCGCCTATTTTAATATTTCCATTTATTGCATTGCAGAACATACAAACATCCCCCATATATTCTTAGTTGTTTGCACAAGATTATGCAAATAATCTGTACTATAAATTCCTATTTATATGTATCCCTTATACAGATAATTTTTTGTTTAATATTATCTTCTTATCATGAATTAATTATAACATATTTTGTAAATACCTCATTATTCAATTTTCAGAGAACATATATTTTTTAGTTCGGTTTTTAATCATAATGTAATCTTGTTCTTGAAATACGATATAAAAAATACCGCCAATTCACTTATGAGTACTGCGGTATTTTAATATATTATTTTATATTTACTTTTTTACTCTATCAGAACATTGGACTTTATCTATTAGATTCTGCTCTTCTATACATAAGCTATTTTATAGGAGCTAATTCAATATATCCTCTAGTCCCAATTGGCTCAAGTTGAATGCGTGGATTCATATCATCCCAGCTATACCCTATAATAGCTGGATTGTACTTCTCAATAGAATTCCATACAGATTCTATAGCTTTACAATAATCTGCTTCTTCAAAAGGTTCACCTTGAAACATCAAATATTTTGCAGATGGTAATTCAATAATTTCAAAACCTTCAGGTGCTTCGCAATCATATTCATCACAAATCTCTACTCCCTGAACATATTCTGAAGTTCCAGGCTTAATGTAAGAAGAAGGTAACCAAAGACATACTGGCTCATCACTAATTGACTTTATACTTTTCAATAGCCCCCAAGTATCACAACCAACTTCCTCACAGTAATCAAAATAATTATTAGCCTTAACCCCTCTTTTGATAATCACTTTTCTAGCAGGTTTTTCAATTACTTGAATAAAAATGTTTTTTACATCTTCCATTTTTACATTCTCCTTTCTAACTGTTCTATATTTCACACCATAAGGAGTAAAAAGGTATATAGGTACAGGTTTTAAAGCATATTCATGTGGATTTATACCAAATTCCCTAAAAAATGCTCTTTGAAAGCCATCAACACTTCCGAAACCACTCTCCAAAGCTACATCTACTATTTTTTCTTTTTCATCTCGAAGCCTCAATGCTGATTGCGATAAACGAAGTCTGCGAATGTAATTAGCTGGTGTAAGATTAATCCATTGTATAAATAAGCGATAAGAATACCATGGAGAAAATAATTATACTTTTGATAGGTCAGCAAGTGTAATCTTCTCATTAATATTAGCTTCTATAAAATCCTGCATTCGTTGGACTGCTTCTTTTTGCTCCTGCATTTCTTCCATCTCCTTATACTAGAATTATATTATTATTACAAAGGAAACTCTCGACTATTTTTGCTTTGTTTTTCCTTCAATATTACTACTAAATTTCTATTTATCTATATGTTTTATACAAATAATTTTTACTTAAGTTTAATATTACAAATCAGTTGTATCATACTCTGTAAATGCATCATTATTCAATTTTTAAATAGCATATTTCACTTTCAGTTCGTATTGTTTTTGAATTACGAAACAAAAAATACCGTATATTCTTCCTGAATAACATGGTATTATGAATAAAGTATTTAATTATTTAATTTGTACGTGATTTTTTAAAATTATTCAAATAATCTAATAGATAAATTAGTATATAGGCTCTTACTACAATACTTTCGAAAAAAATTCTTATTATAACACATCGAGTAAGTCATTTAATTGTGAAATCTCTATATCTGGAATATATTCATTTGATTTTGGATTCTGAATTCCACCAAATCCCTGCTTAATCCATATTGTCTTCATTCCAATTTGCTTTGCTGGAAATATATCGTTATCTAATCGATCTCCAACCATAACTATTTCTGATGCTTTGTATCCTGATTTTTCTACTGCAATCTCAAAAAGTTTAATATCTGGCTTCATAATCTGATAATCCCATGATGAAATTGTAAGTGAAAAATATTTTAAAATTCCTAATTCTCGTAATCTATCTGTAAGTCTATTTGTTTGATTGGCAATAATGCCCAAATCATATCTTTTGGATAAAGTCTGTAATACTAAATCCACATTATCATATAGTTTTTCAAGATTATGCCTATAAGGAGCTGCATTTTTAAAACCAAACTTTTTTATAACTGTTCGATATTGTGCTTTATAATCTAAAGAAGCTTGAACAATTTCAGCATATATTTGTTCAGGTGATAGATTAAGTAATTTTGCTTCTTCCGTTTGTGATTGTTCCAAACACCTCTGTTGCCATACATCATCTTCATTAATTAATGTGTAACCTATATCAAAGAATATACATTTAATATTTTTCATTACTTTACCTCCTACTAAAAATATTTCTACATATTATTAATATTCTACCATCAAACCTCCTATTAATAAGGTAGTTTACAAATCAAATTATCTCTCATAATAATACTATAACGAATTAATTATAACATATTCTGTAAATGCTACATTATTCAGTTTTCAAAGAACATTATTCATAGTCTGAAATTGAAACCTACGTCGCCTTTTTTTAAATTACGAAACAAAAAATACCGCATATTAACTTTTGAATAATACGGTATTTTAAACGATTATTTATATTTACTTTTTAATTTCCTTAACAAATTGGAAGTTGCTTATTTCTTCTTTTTAGGTTTTGGTGATGGCAATTCATCATACATAACTTCAAATAATCCTGATAAGTATTCTTTATTATCAACTTCATCAACCAATAACATTTCTTTCGCACCCTCATATGGCAATTCATAAGATGTGGTAGTTATATATGTAATTGCTGACTTAACAGGCTTTACCAATAATTTATCATCATATATTCCACCTACAATCTTCCCTCGATAGTAGATAATAAATTCTCCCATCATTGCTTTGTATGTTATATCTTCAAGTGTAGATAATTGACCTAAAATAAACTCCAAATATTCCTTACTTGATGCCATCTCACTCATCCTTTCAAATCCCTATTTATCTGTATCTCTAATACAAATAAATTTTACTTAAGATTATCTTATTACGAATTAATTATAACATATTTTGTAAACACTGTATCATTCAAACTTAAAAGATTATGTAATTCATATTTTTTTTAAATTTCAAAACAAAAAATACCGCATATTAACTTTTTAATAATACGGTATTTTAATACGTTATCTATTTTTTGCTTAATAAATCCTAATTGATAAACTGAAATTTGAAAAGTAATTACATTCCAACTAACTTCCTGATGGTGTTTGCCGTTCTTATTGTCAACTTGTTGCTGATGTTTGCACTTGCCGTCTTTGACCACCAGTTTGTTTTTTGATAATCTTTTCGACTGAAAGACCAGAATACCACTTTTTCGTAGTTCTTTATCTTTTCTAATTCTTCCTTGGGTTCTCCAATCTCGTTGAATACTTCAGCAAATGTAGCTGGAGGCATAATAAAAATTAGATTGTCATAAATGCCCTTATTTTCATTGCCCCACCAGTCAGGTGCATTACGCAAAATGTCCTCAAGTTCTTCTTTTAATATGACAAAAACAGGAATATCCGAACCAAACTGATTTTTTATAATTGTTTCAATCTGGTTTGTAAAGCTCCCTATGTCATCTCCATCACTTGAAAAAATCACATTGCCACTGTTCAGATATGTCTTAACTTCTCTAAACCCAAGTTACTCAAAGCCATTCTTTAATTTTGCTATTGGAACCTTGTTTTTACCACTTATATTGATACCACGCAAAAATGCAATATATCTTTTCATATCCGCTACTTCCCCCACACAAATTATAATTTATTTATTTAACCTAAATAAATTATAATATATATACCGCAGTATTCGAAAATGAATACGCGGTATTTTAATATATTATTTTATATTTACTTTTTAACCTCATTTTAAGTTCATTTTAAGTTCATTTAAAAATTGGAATTTATATTAATAGTTTATCTATAAATAAAATCTTTGATTTCATATGGTATAGGAATCTTATTAGTTAAATAATACTCTGCAATAGCATCTTCTAAATAATCATAAATATCGTCATCTGTATATGCTAATTTGAATATATCAACTTGATTATCAGTAATTTCTCCATTAGCATATTTACGAGCATAATTTCCATTATCCTTTATATAATCTAAAATCATTTTTATCTTTATATTTTTTTCTTCATCAAACAAACCACAACTTACTAAATTTTCTTTTAAAAAATTGCAAAACCATTCAAAATTATCATCCCAATTTATATTTCCGTTATTAATAGCTTCATTTCTTAATTTTACTATCATTCTAAGAATTTCACCTTGAAGGTTATCAGCCTGTCCTGATTCAGGTACCATCTTTCTCCATATATATTTGCACTCTTCAAAATGTATTTGTAAATAACCTCGTACTCCTATCTTCTCTACTACTTCATACTGTTTGCTCCAATCGATTTTATCATCATTTATTGTAAAGTTCTCTAATTCTTTTGTGTTGTTCATGCCTATCTTTTCCTCCACAAATTTCTATTTATCTGTATCTCTCATATAAATAATTTTTATTTAAAATTCTTCTATTATCATCAATAAATTATAATATATTTTGTAAACAACGTATCATTCAAACTTAAAACATTATTTAATTCGTAATATATTGCTCATATTACCTTTTAAATTTCTTAACAAATTAGAATTCGTTAGTCAATATGTTTTCGTAACCAATACTTGAATACATTCAATTGATCTTCCGTATGGAAGTAATGTTCTGCTTCATCTACGACTTCTAATTCACAATGATATTTTTTTATAAAATAATTAATAGTTTCAAATTCACACAACTCATCTTTTGCCCCATACATAATATCTGTATTTACATTCCATGTATTAATAGGATGTTGTTTTACATAACAAAAGTAGTCCCAATACAACTTTTGACCAATAGGTGTTTCTATAATCATTTCCTTTTGCAAACGTTCTGGTGTTATATTAAACCATCTCATCATATTTTCTATGATTCTTTCCATATTAACTACTGGTGATAAAAATAATGCCTTTCTTAATATATCATTTTTATATTCTAAAAGACTAAAATAAGCCCCCATACTACATGCAAACAAATTCACTTCTTTCCAATGTTCCTTTGCATAATTCATAATTATAGATAAATCACTAACACAAAACTGTACTTTGCAAGGAGTGCTCTCATTTTTTCTTTCTCCATGCTCTGGTAAATCAAAGCTCAATACTTGATAGCCTTTTTTAAGTGCTTCTTCAGCTAAAATTTGAATCACAACATCTTCCTTATTTGACATATTTCCATGTACTGCAATAAAAAGTTTCTCACTGTTTTTTCCCCACAAAATTGCAGGAATATTACTAATATTAAATTTATCTTTAAACATATTTCCTCCATAATTTATAGAGGTAAAACCCTCCATAAAAGTTCTTTATTTTTTTTGTTTATCATATATAAACTCCTCCTTTCTCAGTTAATTGTATATAAAGTATACTAACTGCAAATTTCTATTTATCTGTATCTCTTATACAAATAATACTCATTTAAAAATTTCCTATTATCATCAATAAATTATAACATATTTTGTAAACACCATATCATTCAAACTTAAAAAACTATTTAATTAGTAATTTTTTTGAAATGCGACGAAAAAACACCACTGAATTCAAAATTGAATAATGCGGTGTTTGAGTAAATCATTCTTTTTTCATTTATGTCACAAGATAAGAATGTTGTAAATTAACTAATGTTACGATATATATAGGATGCTTGATTATAATAATAATGCCATTGTATAACCATCTATATAGCTACCATCAGATAACATCTTGTCATTTCTTAATGTGCCTTCTATTTCAAAACCCAACTTTAAATATAAACTTATTGCTCTATAATTGTTTGTATCAACTTTAAGTGTAATTCTAGATATACCATTTTCTTTTGCCCATTCAATTCCTGCTTTCATTAATTTTTTACCTATACCCATTCCACAAAATTCTTGCTCAATTGCTAGTCCAAATTCAGCAGAATGCCTAATCCTTTTGTTGACATTTCCATTCAATCCACATATTCCAATTACTTTTCCGTCTGTTTCTGCCACAACCAATAAATCTACTTCTGAATCTGCCTGATTCTGAATAAAATTTTTCTCTTCTTCAATTGTTGGATTAAATTCATCAGGGTTCTTTAGTAGAAAATCAGTTTCTTTACCAACTTTTTTAATAAGATTAATCAATTTTTCAGCATCTTTTACTTCTCCATTTCTTATGTTAATTGTTCTATTATTAATAATATATTTAATTTCTCCTATTTTTCCCATTTTAATCCTCCTAATAAAGTTATCTATATTTTTATATAATTATATTTGAAAAGGCAATTGAATACAAATATATATTTAATAGTAAACTAAAATTTACAATTGATTTGCTACGTATTTTCTTACTCATTTTAACTTAACTTATGGTACTTATATTCTATTTGCATAGTTTTACATAGTTACTTTTTTAACACCACATTATTGGATTTTCAAAGACCATTGTTTACATTTCTAATTTCAATAGTTATGTAGTATTTAAATCAAATTGTAAAATAAAAATACCGCAGTATTCGAAAATGAATATGTGGTATTTTAATATATTCTTTTATATCTACTTTTTAAGCTCATTTGAAAATTGGAATTTAACGAATTCTTATTATATTTTTACTATTGTATAGGAAAATAAATTTCAATCTGTGATTCTTTATTTTCAGTTCCTAAAAATTGTTCTGTGTAACATTCAAAATCATCTCTGTCATCAAGTTGAAAACTACTCTTAGGCAACCAAACACCCCAAATATAATAATATGTAGAAAGTAAATTTTTTACTGTGCCTTTATGTATGAATTTAGCATACTTTCCACCACTAATTTCTTTTAACTTCATACCTTCTGGGATATTAGAGTCACATGATGTTTCAATCCCTATAAATACAGTAGATTCACTATTTTTATTAAATGTATTTGACAAGCATGTACCACCTGTTTCATAAATACTATACCTATTATTATTCATTGAAATATACTTTTGCTTTGCCAATTGAGTGTTCAACTTTTTCCACATTTTAATAATGTTATTATTCTCAATACTCATGTCAAATCTAAACCCAACAACAGATTTAGGTTGAAATATTACGATTTCTGGTGAGAAATTTACATAATTGCATTCAGTCAGTTTGTCAATTTGCATCGGCTGATGACTTCCAATCAACACATCAATCCCATTTTTTCTGTATTCTGTTGGTGTAATACCATATCTCTTCCTAAAGGCTCTTGTAAAACTTTCACCAGACTCAAAATACAATGAAACTGCGATGTCTAAAATTTTTATATCACTATATATAAGGTCATATGCCGCTTGAGTCAATCTCCGACTTCTGATATAACTACCAATTGTTTCTCCCATCACAGCTTGAAAATAACGGTGAAAGTGATAATAAGAATAGGAAACTGCATTAGCAACTGATTCTACAGTCAAAGGCTCATATAAATTTGTTTCAATAAATATAATTGCTCTACCAATGATTTGTTTATCTTTCAATACAGTATTCTCCTTTTTTAATAGGTAATATTGTAAAAATCTGTTCCCACTTTTTCACATGGAAGATTTACTATAATTTCTTCCTCTTGTAATTTTTCCACAGTGAAAATTTTCCAATTATTTACTTGTGGTGAACCGAATGTCATTTCTATTTTTTTTTCGGTTGTATTAAATAACATAGAACGTAAAGTTCCAAAAAATTCAGGGTAATAATGACAACACAATCCCTGCGGATAAGATGTCGATAGTATCACTTTTAAATCTTGCACTGATATTTTTTCTTTTTCAGAAAACATCTTTTCTATTGTTTTATAACGAATCACAGAGTTTTCAATCAACATCTTTTCATATGGCTTTATTTCTGGCAAAATTGCATGGTTTGTAGAAATTAGAAAACTCTCCTTAGAGGCATTATCTAAAATACGATATGCTTTATGACCATCTATACATTGCAATAGCGCAATTTTATTATTACTATCAGAAAGCATTAAATTTATATTATATCCAATAGGTGCATTCATTGCCCATACAATAGCTTCATCAACATTTTTGCAGTTTTCCAAAATACTTCGGATAACAACCCAAAAAGAAAAACCAGTTACACCTGCTTTCTGTCCTCCCTCAAAGTTACCCACTGGCAATCCATTGCTGGCTTTACAAGCTGCCAGCCCATATTCATTCATTCCATCACATCGTCCGAATAAATTGAGTGTAGAACCAATGTAACGATATTTTCCTTTAATAGCTGTATATGCGAAGCACATTTCTTCCATTTCATCATTAAAATCATAGTTACGCGCCATTAAAGTGTGTCCAGTTTCAATCTTGTTTGAAACTGCTGCCATCAAACTGCACCCACGTTCCAAATATGTCATTGCATAAAAGATTACTTGTTCTTTTGAAATTCCAACTGTATCTACAAACCCTTTGATTTCCTCGTTTACACCACTGCAATATTTGTTAAGCAAATTGAATATTTCTGTTAACTTGCTTTGAGGATATGCCTTAGGTGGTAAAATCACCCTTTTCAATAAATCAGGTTGCGATAAAATCCAATTACCAATCTGTGTCCCAACTTCATAACTTGTTCCTACAAAATTCTTTAAGTATGTCTTTGTTCTTTTCATTAAAAACACCTCATCTTTCAAAAAAATTATAAGATAAGATAAGATGATATACTTGATATTTTCTGCGGATTTTTTATATAATCTGTTATTCAAATTTCTATTTATCTGTATCTCTCATACAAATAATTGTCATTTAAAATTTTCCTATTATGATCAATAAATTATAACATATTTTGTAAACACTGTATCATTCAAACTTAAAAGATTATTTAATTCGTAATTTATTTGAATTACGACGCAAAAATACCGCAAATCCACTTATGAACAATACGGTATTTTAATATGTTATCTATTTTTTGCTTAATAATTCTTACTAACTACTACACCACATACAAGGGCTATAACAATACAAATTATTAATGTTATAACCTACCATGATGATCATCCATCAAACTATATATATCTTATCTCCTAATAATGCTATTATATATTATATTTTTATATTCTATTCAAAGTAAAATAACTGTTCAAATGTTTTATCTAATGCAATACAAAGTATTAATGCAAGCCTTGCAGTTGGATTAAACTGCCCTGTTTCAATAGAACTTATTGTAGTACGTGATACTCCTACTAACTTAGCTAAATCATTCTGTGAAAGACCTTTTTCAGCTCGTGCCACTTTTAATCTATTTTTCAATATTAAGCTTTCATCCATAATTTAGTTACCTCAATGTAATCAATATAAATTTTACTGTAAATAATATTGATGAAATGCCTGATGTTATTGTCGTAATAATATATACTTTCCCTTTAGTAAAACAATACTTTCCATATGCTTCACCAGCAATAAATACCCAAAAAAGTGGAGCTACAGCGTAAAATGTCCTAGTATCACCTAAAAACAAATTAAATATTATAATAAATAAAAATAATATTGAAAATGCAATAAATCCTATCTTACGTCCTTTATCTTCTGCATATTCCATCCCTTCATCATTATTAGATTGTCGGCTTTTTTGTAAAATTTCACTTTTATTCATAAATCCCCCTTGTAAAGTTTTATACTCATTTTGATAAGTTTTGTTGTCAAAATGAGTATAATACTTCAATAGTTATATGTCAATATCTTACTAACAACCTATAGACGCTAAAACATTACTATATTAATCCTATTAATAAAATATAGATACCGTATTATTCAGTTTTCAAAGAACATTATTCATAGTGTGAAATTAAAACTTACGTCGCCTTTTAATCAAAATAAGACATAAAAAATACCATAAATTCATCTCTGAATATTACGGTATATTTATAAATTGTTTAATTGTATATCGGTTTTATCATTTAAGAATATTCAGTACCAAATTTCACTTAACAACTCTAACCCATACCTATTTTTGCTTAAAATTTATTTTTACTATATCTACTTCTAAAAATAATAAAAGCACCAGTGAGTATCAATATAATATTTACCCATTTAAAATTTAATGGAAAGAAGGTAAACAAATAATAATCATCCACATTAAACAATAATTTACATGGTAAATCAGTATACATAAAGCCATAATATAAAATTGCTAATGAAAACACTATAATACCTGATTTAATATATCTTGTTTTACGCTTTTCAGATAAAATAATAGTTCCTTTTTTAATTTTAATAACTAATACTGCAACTAAGGATAATAGAATCATAGCCAATATTACTATTGTGTTGAAAACCACTTTGACAATTTGCTTCATTTGAGTATCAATAACCTTTTCACCAATAACTCTTTCACCCCATTTTTCCATTAAACCGTATGTCAAATAATAGGATTTATCTGAATTTGTAAGTATAACCATTCCATTTCTGCTAACAGGTTCAAAAGCTATTTGTGCGTTCCATCCTGTGAATGTTCCATTATGTTCATAAACAGTTTTGCCATTTTTAAGTTTTCTTGGAATGATTCCTAAAGCATATACTCCTCCTATACTTTGTGTATTTTTCTGTGGCTTAAACATTTCTTTGTTTCCATTATTATAGTAATTCATCAGTTCAACTACAAATTTTGATAAATCTACTGCTGTAGTTGAAACACCGCCTCCTCCGTTCATAACAATAGGTGTTATCTCAATTGGCTTACCTATTCCTGCATAAGGAGTTGCAAACTTTCCATTTGAATTTTCATTTTTATAGCTTGTATTTTTCATATCTAATGGTTTGAATATATTTCTTTCCATATATTCTTCAAAACTAGAATTTGTGACTTCTTCAATAATAAGCTGACAGATACCAAATCCTACAAACTCTGAATATTCAAATGTTTCACCTGGCTCTCTTTTCAATTTAACATCTCTATTTTTTAAAGCCTGCTCAATTGTGGGTAATGGCTTTTTATAACCACATTCATCACTTCCAGTTACGCCACTTGTATGAGACATAAGTGTTCTCAAAGTTAATTTACTTTCATCAAATTCAGTTTCAGGAAGATGCCATTTAGTTAAATATGTATTTATGGGAACATCTAAATCCAATTTACCCTCATCAACTAATTTCATTATAGCATATGCGGTTATTGTCTTTGAAATAGATGCAATTTTAAACTGAGTTTCATCTGTAACCACAACTTTTCTTTCAATATTTGCATATCCATAATTTCTTACATTGGTAATAACGCCGTTTTCTATAATCACAGCAGTTGCACCTTGTGGATTGTACTGATTAATCAATTTATCAATATAATCCTTATCCTTATTTAATTTTGTTATTATCCCTATAATGCTTAATAACAATAAAATAATAACTATTGCTATTGCTATTGTCTTATTTTTCACTTGTAACATTTTATACATATTTCTGCCTCCAAATTTCTCTTAATTATATTGAATATACCCTTTAATAATATGTTAATTCTTTTTTAATTTATTTTCCCATTATTAATATTACTTTTTTCTTAGCAATATTACTTTTTTGTAACATTAGGGTAATCTGACATTTGTGGCAAAATTATTTGTTATAAATATTCCACTATCATGATTCAATCTTTAAATTTTTTCTCGTTTTATTTGAAATATAACAAAAACACCGCATATTCATTTCTAATTATACGGTGTTACAAATAAATTACATGTTTATAGACTGCCTTTTTTATTTTTAATATCTTTTGCTAAAGAATGACCTATAAGTGCTGACATACATCCCATTATGCCCCCACCTAATATTCCTATTATAATCATAAAATTGGACTTACTTGAAAAGTATATTCCAAGAATAAACATAAGAAAACCAATTAAAAAGAATATTTTAAATTTCAAAACGTACCTCCATGTCATTATGTATAATATTTCAATTCTAATTAAATAAAATTATAGTATTATAAATTATTAATTAAATTTTAATTTTGTATACCATGTTATTGATATAATATATCCTATTATAGGGGAAATTCCATATCCCATTAAAGGAACTGGAAAATTACCAAAAAATGTAGAAACTATAATGATAATAAAGTATATACCAATGCATAATGATGGTAATTTTAACTTTTCAGGTGGAAATAATATAAAAGGGGTTGGTAATATTACTAATGACACAATTCCTAATAAAAACCACACTTGTCCAACATTACCTACTAAATTTAAAATTTCTTCAACATATGATACTGGCGAAAGATTATCTAAGTGTATCCATGATAAAATAACTAATATAAAAAGCCCCACTGAAATTATTGCAGAAAAATTTCTTTTATCACCATTCTTATAT
This sequence comes from Clostridium sp. ATCC 25772, assembly GCF_001573875.1. Taxonomy (NCBI): domain Bacteria; kingdom Bacillati; phylum Bacillota; class Clostridia; order Eubacteriales; family Clostridiaceae; genus Clostridium; species Clostridium sp. ATCC 25772. The sequence goes on along the minus strand of NZ_LFRG01000039.1, from coordinate 9,874 downwards.
AGCATAAAAATCATAGGAATAGCAAAACCAGATAACTGTGAAGCATCAGGTTGAATAAAAAGTACTATAGATATAAAAATTGTTATAATTGCTACTTTCCACCAACTATTATTTTTTAACAATTTCCATAATGATAATATTATTATAGGCCTCACTATCATAGCTATATTTAATCTTATTGGCCCTATAGATATCCACCTATGAACTCCCATCATACCTTCTCCTATAAAAGTTAAAAGTAAAAGTATTAATGGAATTAACTTAAAAATATCTTTAATGTTTTTATTTCTACATATATTAATGTTCCATGATAACAAACAATATGAAATTAGCCCCATTATAACTAATCCTATAATATTTTGTATTATAATAAAATTTGAAATTCTATTATAATACATTGATATTGTCCCAATAACAATAGCAGGTGCTGTTATTATTATCGGAATAAAATTAAATAATTTCAACTTTTTCATTTTAATCTCCTTAAGATATAATAATTTAATCATAAAAAATTATATCATGAGATTAATCTTGAATCACTAAGATATTTAAACTACTAGTTTTTGCTTTGATAATCATTTTTTAGTTCTAAATTAATCATAATATTGATAATTTAATCTTTTAATTACTTTTTTAACTTTGACCATTCATATGCTTTTCTGTCTATATCTTTTATAAATTGATTTTTCCCATTACAGTAACTATCAATATCATGCTTAAATTTAATCGCTAACTCTTTTTTTAATTCTCCATACATTTTTGCTTCTTCTGCATGAGCTATCATATAATCTCTAAAATTCAAATGTTTTTCTATTTCTAAATTACCTGTCTCAAAAACATGTATATGATGTGTTCTATGATATACACCTTTTAAGAAAAATCTACGTCCACTTATTCCATATTCTCCTTTTGATACGTACCCTAACTTACTCAACTCATTATTATACTTATCTATATTGTTAATATCTTTTACTTCAAGTAAAACATCTATTACTGGCTTTGCAAAAATACCAGGAATTGAAGTACTTCCAATATGATGAATTTTTATTATTTCTTCCTTCATAATATCCTCTATTAATTTTGACTCTTTCATAAATTCCTTTTTCCAACTAGAATTATATTTAACAACTTCAATTTCCCTAACCTGATTCTGTTCATCCATATTAAATCCCCCATTTTTCAATATTCTTTCTGTCACTTAATTAAACTTGTTTTTTCTCTCAAATTATTTATATACAACTTCAAACTCTTCAAATACAACCATCCTGTCTTCTGTAAATTCCATTTCTAAATTTTTTAATTCTCTTGTAAAAAAATCTATATGCACTTTTCTCCAATAGTTTAAAGATTTATCACCTTCCCCTTCTATTGCAGCAAGTTCTTTACCTACATCTTTAAAAGGAAGAATTGTAACCTTTTTATTTCTTATTAAACATTTAGCAACTCCATCCCAATCTGTTATAATACTATACTCTCCCACTTCAGGAAGTTCCTCATTTTCCAGCTTATATAAATCATATAGAGAAGTTGTCCCTCTTTTAATTCCTTCTCTAGTTAAATCCGCTAAGTTATTGGCACTTTCCTCATCAGCACAAAAACACCATGCCGTATATTTTTTATTAGTATTTATAATATTTTCACCAATAGATATTAAATATTTTTCCCACATATCTTTAACAGATTTATCTTTTACCATGTTTATTATCCCCCTTAAAATTTTAGCAATTGAATAAATAAATTTATTCTATAATAATAAAATTATAGCTTGTCTTATAACAATATTTAATAATTATACTCATAGTTTCCAACAGTTATTGTTTTAGTTAATATCTCATTGTCCCATGGCTTTCTTATTTCAATAAGATTTAAAACATTGTATCCTTTTTTAGATAAAAATTTTATAACCTTATCATTATTAGGATGAATCCAATTATAAACTGTACTTTCACCTAATTCTTTTGCAATATCCTCTGCTTTTTTATATAGTTTTGATGCTATCCCATTTCTTCTTACATCATGAGAAACAAATAAAGATTCAGCCCAAACTGTTCCATTATCAATTCTACAAACTAAATACCCTAATAATTCTTTATTATTTTCTTCAGCAACAAATATAGGATAATTTGCTTCTATATATTCTTCAAATTCCTCTTTGGATTGCTCTACATTAAATTTTGATTTTATACCTTTAAGTTCCTTTAAATCAACTCTAAATTGGGCTATTAAAATTGCTATTTTTTCTTTATCATTAAGGTTTGCTAAACGTATATTCATTGTTCTTATTCTCCTTGAATTTTTTAATTATCAATTTATGCATATAATTTAAATGGAAGTTAATTAAAGTATTCAGACTTTAAAATACTATAATATAATGTAGTGACTTCTTTATTATCTAATAATTTTAACTTCTCATCTTTTTGAAATCTATATGTAAATCCACATTTTTCATTAACTCTTTTAGAATTATAGTTAAAACTAAAATGTCCGCACCAAATTATATCTAGTTTCAATTCGTTAAAACCATAATCAATTAAGGAATTTACGGCCTCTGGAACAATTCCTTTTCCCCAATATTTAGGATTAAGAACATACCCTATTTCCCTTTGTTTTAAATGAATAGATTTATCATCAGGTTTTGTATTATGAAGTCCTATCCCACCAATAACCTTATTTTCTGATTTTAAAACTATAGCATATGTTTCATTATCTTCCATGAACATTTTTATTATCTTTTTGCTCTCTTCCTCATTTTTATGTGGTGGCCAACCAGCATTAGGGCCTACAAGTTCACTTTGGGCATATTCATATAAGTCTGTACTGTCACTTTCTTTCCATTTCCTTAATATTAATCTATCTGTAACTAATATTTTCATAACAACTTCCTCCAAAATTATTTATATTGATAAAATTATCATAAATGTCTTAAGTATTACTATAAAATGAAAATCAGTTTTAACTTTAATACTGCAATACTCAATTTCTAATATGCATTATTTTTTCTTTCTATAAAATCAAGAATGGGTTTAAGATTTTCTTTTTCAGTCCAATCATGCTCAGAGCCAATTGCTTGCATTAATGCCTCTTCCCATGGTTCATAATCTTTAGAATCCTTTTTTAAAACAACTTTCTTTAACATATTGCATAAAAGCTTGTCCTTTAAAGACATTCTTTCTTCATTCCAAGCACCTCTACAATAAACTATTTGAATATTCTCCATATCATCTTTAAAATTTTGTTTCTTCAAAAGTTTCACAGAATCATCGTTATATGGAGATGCTCCAACTGCAAATACAATAATTTTTTTATTCCTTAGCTTTTCATAATTCTTTTTTAGAAAAGCTATTCCAGATATCCCCATTCCGTAAATGCCACCACCTAAAATTATTGTATCGTATTCTTTAATCTTATCTATGTTAGCCTTTTTAGTTTCTATTAAATCACATGCTAATTCCTCACTTAACCACTGTGCATATCTTTTAGTAGCACCATATTTTGATTGATACATTACTATTATATTAGGCATCTATTCCATCTCCTCATAATTTATATAAATAATGCATTCTTAATTTTTAAACTATATATCAACTTTACATATCTTCATATACTGGTTCTCCTTCAATAAAAGAAGAAACTAAATTAAACTTTTCAAAATAAATACACATCTTTTCACATGCAAATTTTTCAGTAGAATAATGAGTTCCACCTAAAACATTAATACCATTTTCTTGCTCAAGCCTGTGAACTTCCGAGTATTTTTCGTTCTTTACTGAAATACCTGTGATAAGAACTTTAACATCATTTTCAATCATTTCATAAACAGTATCTTTATTATTACCACCACCTGCTACAATAGCTACCTTGCCATCTTTTATATTGTTATCTCCATACATATAAAGACTTGTATTATGTCCTAGTGCTTTTGAAAACTTAGCATGCAATTCTTCCATACTTTTACACTTAGTTTTGCCAATTACACCACTTAAAGCTCCACAATAAACTTTAAATGGTTTTTCAACTTCTATATCTAAAACATCTGCTAAAGTCTTACTTGTTGAATATTCACTGAAATTATCTAAGGGTACATGTAAATTATATATAGATATTCTATTTTCCCTAAACTTTTCTAATAATTCTTTATTCATCTGATAAAATGGTTTTACCCTTTTAATATCCCAAATAGATGGATGGTGTAAAAACAACATAGCATCCGTTTCTCCATCATCAATAATTTTCTGCATAACTTCTTTAGTTGGAAATACTGCAGTATAAACTTTATTGATTTCATCTGCAAAATCACACACTAATCCCATGCTTCTTTCTTTAAAACTTGTTGAAATATAGTCTTTAACCTCGTCCATATATTTTGCCCAATCGTCTTTTAAACCTTTAAATATAAAATCTTTCTCTAAATGATTATATATTTCAATAGCCTTCATAAAATCCACTCCTTAACTTTAATACTTAAAAACACCGTAAAATTCAAATTTTAAAATCCAAAAGTAGTTTCTTTTACATTAGGTAAAACACTATAAATGGACTTTCCTATTCTTTCTTCAAAATATTTTTGTATATCAAATGTTACTTTCCATTTTTCAAGTGTAAATTCATTAAATCCATATCTCATAACAACATCCATCATCCTTTTTTCTAATAAACAAAATCCTGATGGTAATGCTAAAGCATCACATAATTGAATTAATTTATCATATGCTGTAAATTCAATATTTTCTAAATACTCTTTAATAAATTCACGTTCTTTAACAGTGCAATCTTTCTTTCCACATATACCATCAATATTTTTACATAGATACCCATGTGTCATACATACTCTTGCTAATAAATCATATCCTTTTTCCATAGCAAATTTATAACCATCTAAGCTATGCTTCTCATTAGTTACACCATATCTTCTCCCTATATCATGTAACATTCCAAGTACCAATGCTACATTAGAATCTAATTCTTTATCTTCTTTTGCAATTAGTTCTGCAGCTCTCCCTACATATAAAGAATGTTCTACCCATGGTCCAGGATTTAATTTACTCCCTTCTTCTAATATTATTTTTGCTTCTTCTAAAGTTGGAACGCCTTCTACAATGTAACTTTGCAAATTACTCATCCCCTTAATAATAATTTTTTATAATCATATATAATTTATATTCTCATTTACTCTGATAATCTTACTATTATTACATTATACGTCTAAAATTTAGACTTTTTTGCAGAATATTGTATGTTGTTTGTAACACTTGTATAAATATTTTAGAATTTGTTCATACTACATTAATTTTTAATAGTTTTTTATAGTTTCCCATATTACACTTAAATTACTGTATCTTTTTAAATATATAAAAAAGATAATTTTCCTTTATGAAAATTATCTAATAACTAATATTTAATTACTTGTTCCATATCTGAACTTAATTTAAATAATATTTTATCTTCAAGCTATTTTATATTATATTTAAAATATTCCATAAATTTTCTTCTGAATAGTTTGACATTTTAACTTGTTTTTGTTAGTTCATAACATAATAATATTATTTGTCTTTTGTTATAATTGGTTTTCCTTCCGAATCTACCAACACTGTTAATCCACCGGAATTACCCTTACTAACATATAAATAATTTAATCCCTCTATGTTTAAATTATTACTTTTTTATAAGTTATTCATTTTTATAGTTGTTATATCTTATAAGAAAATCGTGATATAATTGCTATTAACCCCACCACATAATCATAACAAACATTGAAAAAGTAGATGTCAAAATTCCTATAATACTGTCAATAAAAATATAGATAATAAATCTTCCTTTTTTCTGCCCTTGTTTTTTTATGCATCTACATATCAATATAGGTGTAATTAAAAATAACAGTATACTTATCAACGTTAACGCTGTTAAACAATATACGGCAGATAATTTCACTATATTTATATTATCACTTATATAATAAGCAATATCTTGAGCGAATACACCCAGTATTGTAGCCAAAAGAATATTTGCACACATAAAAATCTTAAATCTTTTTATAGAATCAACTTTGTAATTTTTGCTTTGCTCTTTAGACAATATTTGTCCCTCCTGCTATCACATTTGTTACTGGTGCATAAAATCTTGCGTTGTACTATATACTGACTATTTTAATTAAAAGCTTTTACTAGCTACTAAAACACCTACGAGTGGATGTAATTGATATACTTCAATATTAAAATTTAATTCTGAAAAACATTTAACTAACTCTTCAACCGTTGATGGTTGGTCATTACCTGGTCCATAACCAATTTCATCGTATTCATCTTTATACTTATCTGGATTTTCAAAAAACATTAAATCACCTATGACAATAGTTTCTAAGCTTTGTCCACCTATATAAACCATACTTTCAATTGCTTTCTTCTTTTCCTGTAAATTCAAATGATGTAATGCGTAATTTGAAATAATTTTAGTAATTCTCTTTTCTTTCAAATCAACATTTTCATCAGGCTTACCAAAGGTTCCAATAAAGAATTCAATATTTTCTCTGTTTTCGTCGTTAGCATTTTCAGTTGATTGTCTAATCATTCCTTCACTTATATCAATTCCTATACCATGTTTTATAGTTTTTGAAAGTTCAATAATTTGTTTACCCGTTCCACATCCAATATCTAAAATAACATCATTTACATCTGGATTGGCTAATTCACTTACTAACTTACCTGATCTATATCTCCAAATATAGTTATCAGTTACATACTCTTTACTTGCATTATCAAATCTTTCTTTTACACTGATATCCATTTCATCTCCTCCTACTTTTTATAAATTACTATTTATTATTTTAACAGAGTCCTTATCTTTTAAATTTTTCCATATTTCATTTTTTATTTTTTCAATAATATATAATCATAATAAGCCGATGTATATTTTTCACCATCTACTGCTCTTTGAATTACTCGCATCTCTTTATAGATAATTTCAAATTTGCTAAAGTATTTTTCGATTTCATTATCCTTGTAATGGCAATAAAGCGTTATATCATCATTTTCAATATGTATAAACTGACCTTCACCTACTTGTTCACCCTTACCAAATGAATCACATTCTTCACTTAAAAAATTCACATAACACAATCCTCCATTTTTTAATACTCGATGAAATTCAGATAATGCAACTAGAAATTCTTCTTTTCTTATATGAACAGATGTATTATATGAAAATAAGAAACTAAAAAATTCATTGTTAAATGGGAGTTTTTTTATATCGCCCTGTATAATGTTTAAGTCCATATCATGATTAGTAGAGAATATAGATGCCTTTTCTAATTGTTCTTCAGATATTTCAATTCCATAAGTTTTATATCCAAACTCATGAAATAGAGAAAGTGGCGGATTACTTCCACCAGCACCACAATCAAGAATAATTTTTTCATTAGGATTGTTGTTACAATATTTTAAAAAATTATATAATGGAATAGCATTTATAAGATTACTCATATTTCATTCTCTCCTTTTTTTGATATCATCGCTCTGTTAATAAAATAATACCTTCACTTTTCATATTATTTATATTGTCTTATCTTTAGGTTAGATAATATCCTGTCCTTTACTTAAATAATCCTATTTTGTTAATTCAACAATATCATTTGAAACCCTTTTAAACCCAACTTTCTTAAATACTTTTTCTGCAGTTATCCTTGAACTTGGAAAATCATCAAAGACCTTGTCTGCTCCTAATTCATTAAATGCAACCTTAATTAATAATCTTAATGCTTGTTCACTAAATCCTTTTCCTCTATGCTGCGCTTCAATTATTATATTAATACAATAAGAATTTTTTTCACTAACATATCGTAGGGCAACCTCACCAACAGGTATATTTTCATCACTACTGATTATATACGCATAATATTTTTCTGGTATATTATTTATCCATCGAGAAAACCAATCTTCCCAATGATTTTCTTTAAATTCTATACATCCTGTTCCATCATTCTCTCCGTATCCTATATTATAAGCCATGGTTTCTTTATCTGCTAAAAGTTTTCTTCTATAATCTAATTCTTCAATTTTAGGTATTTTAAACTCTACTTTGTTACTTTCCATCTTTGTTCCCCCATATTAATCAAACAATATTACTTGTCATATATTATTAAATAGATATTAATATGTAATATCCATAGATATAAAGTTTCCTTACTAAAATTTTATATTTAACAACTTAGTTTTCCTAATCTTCTTATAACTTTTTTCATGCTTCTCCAAAAAATTATTAACTTGCAACTTCTTAAACTTTAGCTCCATAAATATGTTTTCTTAACTTAATTATTTATTTTTTTAAAACTATTTTTTATTTCATTTTTCCCCCAAACTTTCTAATTTTCACTTAATATCCACCGTTCTAAACTGTATTTTTATAAATAGTACACCTAATAATTTTTTTAAATTATAACGTAAAAATATTATAAAGTTTATTTCTGAATAATATGAAATTCAAAAAATTTATTTTATAGTTTAGTCGTTAAATGAGAACATTATGCAAGAACTTCACTGTAGATTCTGTTTATTAGCATAGGTTAATCCAATATATTTGTTGTTCTTTATCTTCATAGAAATTTTCGCCTGTTAATATACCACCGCAACTCATTGCAGTCTTACTTGAAGCAATATTATCTTTATCACAGATAATCATTACTTTTGGAATTTTCATCTCTTTTGCAACTTCTAAAACAAGTAATAATTGTTGTTTACCATAACCTTTTTTTCTCTCAGTTGGGCGAATGCCATAACCTATTTGTCCTCCATATTTTTCTAATTCATCAGTTAAAAAGTGACGGAGTTGAATAGTACCTATAATTTTATTATCATATTTTCTTACAGAGAAGAATGTGCTAGCATGAACATTATTGCGAAGTTTATCTTTCTCAATTGAAAGAACAATTTCAAGCCATTTATCAAAATCATTATAATGGGCTAGTCCACAACTGCCATTAATATTGGCTTCCTCAAAGTCTAAATACTCTTGTTTGTATTCCAGAATTTTTTCTTCTAAAATCTTTGATGGGTTTACTAAAATTAATTCACTCAATTTGATACCTCCTAATATAAATAATATATAATTTTCCTTATGAAACAAATATAACTTAGCTTATAAGAAAATTTCATTGTTTTTAACACCTTTTCTCAATATTCTTGAGATAATTTTTATTTTTTTAATACCGTAAATGCATTTTAATTATTTTATTAATCTTCCAATTTTCTTTTTCTGTCTGCATTGTGTTGCAACTCCATCCTATCCCCCATATTAATCAATGCTCATTGCCAGATGTACCTAAATCATATCTATAAATAAGTCCATCTTCCCCATCTGGATGTTTATATTTTAAAAAGCCTAATTTTTCAAATACATTTCTTGACTTTAAATTATTTATATATAGGGTTCTAATTTAACTTTTAAAATTATCCATTTCAAAACTTAGATACCCAAAATAGTGAGACATGCTCCGGATTACTTAGAATTCAACACTATATCTTACATAAAAATATTTTAAGGTTATTGAATAAATTTTAATTGGAGCTTGTTTCCCTATATAGGGTTCCAAGTTGACTTTTAAAATTATCCATTTCAAAACTTGGATACCCCAAATAGTGAGACATGCTCTGAATTGCTTAGAATTCAACACTACATTTTGTATGAAAATATTTTAAAGTTATTGAATAAATTTAAGTTGGAGCTTGTTTCCCTATAGATTTCTGCAATAAATGAATTTGCATTAAGTTTATTTATCTCACCTTAAACTTCTGATTTACAGGATATACTTTTCCTGTATTAAATTTATCTCTTACCTGATTTAATGAATGCTATTAATTTATCTGCATCATCAAAATCATCATAA
>NZ_LFRG01000038.1:0-35608 GCF_001573875.1 Clostridium sp. ATCC 25772 | reverse complement strand
CTATTGTAAAGAGTGGAACAGTTAGTCAAAAAGCAGATAGATATTATGTATCTATATTGGTTGAAGAAGATATAAAACCGAATGATAAACCTTATTCTTGTGGAATAGGTGTGGATTTAGGAATTAAAGATACTGCTATTTGCAGTAATGGAATAAAATTTAAAAATATAAATAAGACAAGTAAAGTTAAAAAAATAGAAACAAAATTAAAAAGGGAACAAAGAAAACTTTCAAGGAAATATGAAAGTTTAAAAATAAGAAATAAAAATAATAAGGAGGGAGCTACTAGACAAAATATCCAAAAGCAAGTAGTTAAGGTACAGAAAATCCATCAAAGATTATATAATATTAGAAATGATTATAATAATAAAATAGTTTCAGAACTAGTGAAAATCAAACCAGTTTTTATAACTATAGAAGATTTAGCTATTTCTAATATGATTAAGAATAAGCATTTATCTAAAGCTGTACAAAAGCAAAAATTGTATGACTTAAGAAATAAACTTATTTCAAAATCACATCAAAATAATATTGAAATAAGACAAGTGAGTAGATGGTATCCCTCATCTAAACTTTGTAATAAATGTGGAGGCGTAAAAAAGGACTTAAAGCTTTCAGATAGAGTATATAATTGCAAGTGTGGTTATAGTTTTGATAGAGATGCAAATGCTTCATATAATCTCAGAGATGCAAAAGAATATAAGATTATCTAACGTTAAATAGATACTTATATATGTACCGTTGGCTAGATGGGAATTTAAGCCTGTGGAGTGCTATATAAACTAAAGTAGCTTCGGCAAAATGGAGTACATTGAAACAGGAAAAATCTCAATATGGGTATTTTTGTCCATATTTTGAGTAGCAGATGTATTACCAAGTGAAATAATAAAACTAATTCAAGAATATATAGATGGAGATTGTATTTATATCCCAAGAAAGTTTGAAAATGAAAAATCCTGGGGTGAAAAAAATGGTACGAGAAAATTTTTACAAACTAGAGATTCTGAAATCTACAATATGTATTTAAAAGGTGCTACTATTAATTAATTAGTGGACATATACTTTCTTTCGGATAAAAGCATAAGAAGAATAGTTCATAAAGAAAAGAATAAATTTTAACTTAAAATTATTATAAAAGGTTATATAAAGGCCAGTCCATAAGATAGCTCCTTAATATTAAGGAGCTATCTGGGGCTGGTTTTAAAGTTAGATAAAATTTAAAGTTTATATTTTTATTAAGTCTTATAAAAATAATATTTAAAACGTTACAAAAGGTTTAAATATTATTTAGTGTTGAAAATGGTTTTTCAACAATTTATTTAACAATGATTTAATATAATATATTTAAGGCATATTTATATGGCTAATTTTAATAAGATGTTAGGGTGTGAGAAAAGATGAAAAAATTTCTAACTGTTATAATAGCATTTATGTTAATGTTTACTTATGGATGCAGTAAATCTTCAAATTCTATACCTAAGCTCTCTTCACTGCCAAAGTATGAACAAAATATAAATTCACCATATCAAGTAGATGTGAGAGATAAAGATTTATCTGAATTGGATTTAACTAATGAGTTAAATAATTTAGAACATGCAGTCTTTAACACTTCTACAAAGTGGACTAAAAAGCTTCCAAATGAATATAATCCTAAAAAAGTATTAGAATATGGAAAAGATCCAGGATTAGGATTAAAAAGTATTCACAAAAAAGGAATTAATGGAGAAAATATAGGAATAGCTATAATTGATAAGAAACTTTTAAAAGATCATAATGAGTATAAAAATAATCTTCAAGATTACAAAGAAATTCATAATCTTGAAATGAATCTTAATATGGATGGAGCAGCAGTAGCCTCTATAGCTGTAGGAAAAAATATAGGGGTGGCACCAAAAGCAAATTTATACTATGTGGCAACTGATTGGGAAGATATAAGTTCACAATCTGATGGAGTTCAATATAATTTTATTTGGCTAGCTGAATCTATTGATTATATAATAGAAATTAATAAAAGTTTAGATTCAGATAAGAAAATTAGGGTTATATCAGCTTCAGTAGGAATAAGTGAAAATCAAAAAGGATATAAGGAGTTTATGGAAGCTGTTGACAGAGCAAAAGAAGCAAATATATTTGTAGTAACACCATATTTAAACAAGACCTATGGTTTTGGATATGATGGACTAGGAAGAGAAATTTTACAGAATCCAAATGAAACTTCATCCTATAATATAAATGAACAGTGCAGAAAAGCATTCTATGAAGAAAAGGGAGAACTTTACAATAATAAGGCTGAAAAGTTAAAATATAATGAAATATTATTGGTGCCAATGGATTCAAGAACAGTAGCAAGTGAGACTGGTAAAGATGACTATGTTTTTTATCCTTGTGGTGGATGGAACTGGTGTGCACCATATATTTCAGGATTATATGCTTTGGCATGTCAAGTTAACCCAGATATGACACCAGATTTATTTTGGAAAACAGCATTAGAAACTGGAGATAGTATAAAAATACAAAACGATGAAAATCAGTATGAATTAAAAAAGATTGTAAATCCAGAAAAACTTATGAATAAATTAAAAGAAAATAAGTAAAAGCTTTTTAAGTTAGATTGTAAGAAGAAGTAAAATACTTCTTCTTTTTTTGTGAAATTTAATAATGCAATAATCTAAAATAATTTAGATATACAACTAATCTATTTTATATAAATTTGAAAAACAAATTATATTATTAGGTTAAAAAATGGATTAAAGTTTAATCTTAAAATATTAAACTGTTACCTTTTAGCTCTTAATTAATTGTAGTTGTACTTATTTTTTCTTAACTGATAACAAAAATTTAATGAATAAATTTAAGTCTGAATTTGCAGCTCTATAGGTAGTCTCAACTTTAGTTAATAACTGTTTTTAAGATTTAAAAAGTCAAAGCTAAATGCTAAAATATGTATAAAGTTTTTATTTTAGGGAGGCTTTTTTATGAATATTGAATTTAGAAAACCAAATAAGTATGATGGAAAAGACATAGCTACATGGAGATATGAAGGTATTTATTCATTTTATGACAATGATAAAACAAAAGAAAAACAGCAATGGGCATTAAATATACATAATGAAAAGGATACATTTGTTATGTATAATGAAGAAAATAAATTAATAGGAAATTGTTGTTTCTATTTTGATGATGATAACGTAAAATTTAATTTTGGGGTACAAATGAGACCAGACTTAACTGGAAAAGGAATGGGTGATGAAGTATTAAAATTTATACTCAAATTTGCTAAGGAGAACTACAAATTCAATGAAATATATTTATTAGTTGCTAAATTTAATAAAAGAGCAATAAAACTATATAGTAATTTAGGATTTGAAATTTTAGAAGAATTTATATGGAATGTAAATGGAGAAGAAACAGAATTTATAGAAATGAAGAGATTTTTGTAAAAATAAGTAAGTGTAATAGATGTAGATTATTAAATTGTTTTCATAATATTTCCTTATTAAAACACCTTTCTTAGTGGAATACTATTTAAAAGTAAAAAAGAAAGGGTGTTAAATATGATTTCATCACCAGGAAGAAGATTTTTGGCTTATATTCTTGATATTTTAGTTAGTTTTATATTAGCACTTATAATAAGCCTTTTTATAGGATTGCCTAGTATATTTATAGCAGATACTGAAAATATAAATAGCTTTTTTAGTGGATTATATGCAGTTTATATAGGGGTATTAATATTATCTACAATAATAATACAATTTTACTTTTGGAGTAAAAGTACTTCAATGGGGAAAGCAATTTTGAAGATGAAAGTTTTAGATAAAAGAACTCATCAACCAGTGGGATTTTTGAAGATGGTTTTAAGAGAATTAATTGGAAAACAGGTATCAGGATTGTTTTTTGGTTTAGGCTATATATGGATATTTATTGATAGAGATAATCAAGCATGGCATGATAAAATATTTGACACTATAGTTGTTGATCAATAAAAGTATATGTTTTTTAGACTACCTAATGTTAGGTAGTCTATTTTTATATAATAAATTGTAAACAATGTAAATATAATATTAGATAATATAAAATAAAATTTTAAAACAACGATAAATATAGATAACATAGAAAATATTTTACTACTTGGGAGGGGAGAATTGTGAGAAAAAAGAAAATACGTACATTAAAAACAGAATTAATTGTAATGGTTATTTTAACAAGTATTATTCCTATTTGTCTACTTGGATTAGGGTTAAATAAAGCTCAATATTCTGCATCAAAAACTGTTTTTATAAATGAAACTTATAAAAATATACTATCAGTCGAAAAAGAGATTGAAACATTAGTTCTAAAAAATACAGAATTTATAGAAATTTTATCACAGGATCCATATATAATAGATAGCTTTAAAGAAGATAGCTTTAAGGAAAAAACGTTAAAGGTATTTAAAAGTATAAAAGATAATAATGAAAATGTGTCTTCTGTATATATGGGGTCAATTAAAGGAGAAACATTATTATATCCTAGAAAGGAGCTATCAAATTATGATCCAAGAACAAGACAATGGTATATAGATGCACAAAATTCAGAAAGCATAGCTATTACTCCACCTTATTTAGATGCATTTACATCAACAAATATAATAACTATATCAAAAAAAGTTACTAATGAAAAAGGAGAAATACAAGGTGCTTTAGCTATAGATATACAGCTTTCTAAGTTATCAGAAATAGTTTCTAATTGTAAGATTGGTAATAATGGATTTTTAATTGTTGCATATAATGACGATAATATAATAGCTAGTAGCAAAGAAGAATTTTTGATGAAAAGCTTATCTCAAGAGAGTTATGGTGAGAATTTAAAGTCTATAAAAGATGAATCTACAATCAATTTAAATGGAGAAAATTATACTGTAAAAAAATTAGAAAACAAAAACACAAATTATTCATTATATGGGTTTATATCCAATAATGATATATATAAACTAACTCTTTCAAATATTAAATTCACTATTATAATAACAATGTTAATATTTATAATAGCTATAATATTAACGGTTATCTTCTCTAGAAAGATAACTAAAGCATCTAAAATAATAGTAGATGTTTTATATAATTGTAAAAATGGGAATTTTAAAGAAAAAATTGATACATCTAAAATTGACAATAAAGAGTTTTTGGATATTGCTAACGGAACCAATATGATGATAGAAGATATAGTTTTACTTTTAAATAATGCATTTAATACATCTAAAGAAGTTTATGATAAGTCTAATGAATTAACTAGCATATCACAGGAATCAGACAATATAAGTAGTAATATAGCTCAAGCTATGGGTGAAATATCAAAAGGCGCAATAGAACAATCATCATCATTAGAAAAAACTGTTAATTTATCTTTAGAATTAGGTGATAGAGTTAAAGCATCTGTTGAGTATTCTCAAGAAGTAATAACAAAGTCTAATAACACAATGGACTCTGTTAAAAAAGGGAAACAAGTAATAGCACAACTTAAAGGTATGCAAAATGATATTACAAAAAATATAGAATTGACAGTGGAACGTTCAAAAATATTACAAGATAATTCTCAAAAAATAAATATTATATTAGATACTATAAAATCTATAACAAGTAGAACTAATTTATTAGCATTAAATGCAAGTATAGAAGCAGCAAGAGCAGGGGAAAGTGGTAAAGGATTTGCAGTTGTAGCAGAAGAGATAAGAAAGCTTGCAGAACAATCATCACAATCAGCTTCTGAAATTGAAAGTATAATAAAATTAAATATTAATGATATAGATAAAGTTGTAAAGGATATTAATAATACCAATATAACTATAAATAAAGGAAATGAGAATGTGGAAAGTACATTTGAAGTGTTTACAAATATAAATATGGAAATATCAAATCTAAAAACATTGATAAATCAAGTAAATGATAATTTAAAACAAATAAATGTGACTAAAAATGAATTTATTGAAAATATCCAATCTATATCAGCAGTTTCAGAAGAGTCTGCAGCAGCAACAGAAGAAGTATCAGCAGCTACTGATGAGCAAAATATAAAGATGAAAACTCTACTTAATTATTCAGAGGAACTTAAAAATATATCTAAAAAGTTACATGAAATAATAGAACAATTTGAAATATAAAAGTAATAAAAAGTGGCTATATTAGAATGAAAAAACTTATTCTAAATATAGTCACTTTTCTACTTTAGATAATATGAATTCCATTAAATAGATAGAATAAATTCTATTTATTTAAAATATAGTTTAAAACGTTAATTGAATAAATTGTAATTTTATAAAACATTATGTAAAATAATTATATAATTTACAAAAATAAGGGGGCGTAATTAAATGAACAATTACTTATCAAATGCAAAAAAAGAAGTTTCTATGGCTTTAATAATTAATTTTGGTATTACAGCTTTAATGGGGATTATATTAGTGGTAGCGTATAAAAAAATACCAACAATGAGTACTTATGATTTTGCAGTGGTTCAAATGCTGTATCCAGCCTTTGCTACAATCATTACAATTAAATATTTTAATAAAGGAAAAATTGATAAAGAATTAAATATATTTTTCAATGTATTTATTGCAACTACTATAGTTTCTATCATTTCATTACTAGTATGTACTTTTTTCTTTAATGATAATCCTAAAATTTTAAGCTGTATTATACAGGGTATTGTTACTATATCCAATATCATTTTTATCATGCTTATATTTTCCAATGAAAATAATTCCTTTAAAAGATTTAATTTGAAATTTACTAAAAATTTTAAAAAAGTTGTTATAATTTTATTAATTTTTATAAGTTTATTTATGATAACAACGTGTATAGCTCTAGTACATGATAATAGTACTACTTTTAAGTTTTCTACCTTAATTATACATCTAATTACTTTACCAGTTTTATTAGTTTTTAATTTATTTTTTGAATTTATTATGTTTTTTGGAGAAGAATTTGGATGGAGGGGATATCTTCAGCCAAGATTACAAAGTATTTTTGGAAAAAGATTAGGAGTTTTAATATTAGGAGCAATTTGGGGAATATGGCATTTGCCGCTTTGTTTTACATTATACAGTCCAGAAACACCAATATATTGCGTTATAGCACATATAGCCCATTGTATACTTTTAAGTATATTTTTAGGATATGCATATATGAAAACTGAAAATTTATGGGCACCAATATTAATTCATTTAATAAATAATAATTTTGCAGGAATTTTTAGTAGTGGAAATTACGAAGCAACTTTTGAATTAGAAACATTATTAGTAGGAATAGCAATTAATGTTATTATTTTTGTACCGTTCATATTTACTAAAGAATATAAGAAAGATATAGGGAAACAAGCTCAAATTTAAATTTATTCAATAACTTTAAAGTATTTTTATACAAAATATAGTGTTGAATTCCAAGTGATTCAGAGCATGTCTCACTATTTTAGGTATCCAAGTTTTGAAATGGATAATTTTAAAAGTAAAATTGGAATCCTATAATAATACCCAAATAAACATTTAATCATTTACAATTGTAGATATAAATACTTTTATCACACTAAAAATACACATGAAATCCTTATTATTAGTTGAGAAATATATTTAATTAGAAATTAAGATTTAGGAAAAAATTAAATAAACAATTTAAAAAATCAATTGAATTTATTGTAAAAAGGTGAAATTTTATGTAAAATAGTTATATAGTTGATACAATAAAATAAGGGAGCGTGATTCAATGAACAACTATTCATCAAATGTAAAAAAAGAGATTTCTATAGCTTTAGCAATCAATTTTGCTATTACAGCTTTAATTGGAATCATACTTTTTGTACTATATGAAAAAATACCTTCAGAAAGCATTCAGTATTTTGGTGCAGTTCAAATGCTGTATCCAGCCTTTGCTACAATTATTACTATAAAATATTTTAATAAAGAAAAGCTTAGCAAACCGGTAAATATATTTTTTAATATTTTTATAGCAACTACTATAATTTCTATTTGTGCTTTATTTATATGTACTTTTTTCTTTAGTAATAATCCTAAAGTTTTAAGTTTTACTATCCAATGTATTATTGCCATAGCTAGTGTTGCTTCTTCTATTGTTATATTTTCTAACAAAAATAAAGATTTTGAAGGTTTAAATTTAGAAATTGGTAAAAATTTTAAAAAGGTTGTTATAGTTTTATTGATATTTGTTGGTCTGTTTATAATAAGGGCAGGTGTAAGTTTAATAGTGCAGCCGGATGATTCTTTTAAAGTTTCAACTTTAATTTTCACCTTAGTTTTTCTACCTTTAAGCTTATTTTTTAGTGTAGTTTTTTCTTTCATTATGTTTTTTGGAGAAGAATTTGGATGGAGAGGATATCTTCAACCAAGATTACAAAGTATTTTTGGAAAAAAACTAGGAGTTTTAATATTAGGGCCAATTTGGGGAATATGGCATTTACCACTTTGTTTTACATTATATAGCCCCAAAACACCGATACATTGTGTTATATTTCATATAGTCTATTGTATACTTCTAGGCATATTCTTAGGGTATGCATATATGAAAACTGAAAATTTATGGACTCCAATATTAATTCATTTAACAAATAATGCTGTAGCAGTTGCTCTTTCTGGTGGAAGTTATGAATCCAACTTTACATTGAAAACACTATTATTGGGAATAGCAATTAATGCTATTGTTTTTGTACCATTTATATTTACTAAAGAATATAAAGAAAATAATAATATAACGACAAACATGTAAATGTTTTAAAATTAAATTCTATAATATTTTGCAAAAAATAGCTCTAAAGATTTATTAAAATAAAATAAGTCTTTAGGGCTTTAAACTTTCATATATTATACAAATAAGTATTGTAAAAAGGGGAGTTTGATAATTATGAAAAATATAAAGAAAAATAAATTAACCACTATTTATGTATTAATTTTAATAATAATTCCATTAGTAGGAACCATAATTTATAAAAATACTAATTTCTATGTTGGTTCAGATAGGTACTTATCATGCAAGAATGCAGGTGAACGAAAAGTTAGGTTGCTTGAAGATTTAAATAATACATCAAATGGAATAAACTTTGATTTTAAGGACTTTACAGGTATCTGGGACTTTATAGAAGTGACTTCTAAAGAAGATGAGAGAATAACTATAGATGATAGTAGTAAAATTTATAAGGGCAAATGTTATACTGTAATTTTAGATTCTGATTACAATATAATAGCTAAAAATAATGAGTTAGATAAGAAATCCACTATAGAATTTGATGCTATAAAAAATAAAAAGTACTTTGTTAGAATAGTTGGGAAAAATGCCAATGGGGTTCTCGATGTGAAAATAAATGGTAATGATAATGTAAATATATCACATAGAGGTTTTTTTGATTAAAGTTTCATTCTAAAATGTAAATATTTTCAATCATTGTATAGCATTTTAGCACCACTTTCATAATTTTTATCTAATATTAGATTTATAAATTTTTAAGTTTCTATTATATAAGTATATTAAAGAATCAATTGTTAGCTTGTATGTTGTTAGGAAAAAATAAAGAAAATAAAAAAATTATAGTAAAATAAATAGTCTTGAATATTTTAGGCGAAGATGAAATTAATGTTATAATTATAATATAGGATTTCAATTGTAAAATTAAAATATAGAGGATGGGGAATTTATGATGAATAAAGAAAATTTAAATAAAATCAAGACAGATATTGATAATTATTTTAACAATCTATCAGAAGATGATAAGTTTAGTGGAGAGATATTAGTTTCAATTAAAGGAGAAAAAATAATTAGTAAAGCATTTGGTATGGCAAATTATGAGTTAGATGTACCTAATACGACTAGAACAAAATTTCGTATTGGATCAGTAACAAAACAATTTACAGCTGCAGCAATACTACAATTATATGATAAAGGATTATTAGATATAAATGATACTTTAGATAGGTATGTTCCCAACTATCCTAAAGGAAATAAAGTAACTATTCACCATTTATTAACTCATACATCAGGGATATTTAATCATACTAGTATTAAAGGGTTTGTAGAAAGCATTATGAAAAATCCTCATAATGCTGAGAGTCTTATTGAAGAATTCTAAGACTGTCCTTATGATTTTGAGCCAGGAACTAAACATCTATACTCAAACTCAGGGTTTATTCTATTAGGATACATAATAGAAAAGATTTCTAAAAAAAGTTATAAAGAATATTTACAGGAAAATATTTTTGACAAACTCTTAATGAATGATTCTGGTTATGATGATCATATTGAAGTCATTAAAAACAGAGCAAGTGGTTATGCTCTAAAAGAAGATGAAAAAACTCTTTTAAATTGTGATTTTATAGATATGACTATACCATATGCTTCAGGCTCATTATATTCTACTGTAGAAGATTTATATCTTTGGAACAACGGACTATTAGAAGGCAAAGTTATTAGTAAAGACTCGTTAAATAAAATGTCTAGTAAGTATGCTGATGCTGGAAAAGAAGGATACTATGGGTATGGACTATTTATAGATGAAATAGAACTTGGGGGGAAAGTTAGGAAAAAAGTATATCATGGTGGAGGTATACCGGGATTTTTTTCAGAGAATGATATTTTCCCAGATGATGATATACAAGTAATTATGCTAACTAATATAGCCACAATGAAATTTGCGCCTAAAATAGATGCAGTGGAATCAATTATTTTTAAATATATACAATAATAAGCTTACGTTATCCAAATACCATGAAAATTCATGGTATTTTTTAGTGTATTTATTGTTATATAGGATTTAATCATGAAGTAATATTGAAAAAGTAAATATAACATTGTAATTTTATCGTCGTTTTATTCATATATATAATTTAATACATATTTAATAAAAATAGGGGGATTTAAAATGAGTAAATTAGATACTGAACCAACTCCACCGGATTATATGGGCGTTACACCTGGCTGTCTGGGGTTTATTATTGGGGGTATATTCTCCTTACTAATTTTGTTCGTGGATTCCATACAAGAGAAATTTTATAACTTCTTTTGTTATGATTTAGGGCTAAGCGATGGATCATGGAAAATTATAGTTATAATCTTAATCATAATTCCTCCAATTATAATTCCTACAATTTGCTTATTAATAAACTTTACATTAAATAAGACTATATATAAAACTAAATTTGAAAAGAGACTAAAAGAGTATAACATCAAACTAGAAAAATATAATTTAGAAAAAGTATTAAATGAGCAAATAATAAAAAATGGTGTACCTGAAACAGCAAAGACAGTTATTTGTAACAGATCTTCCTTGATAAAAATGATTAATAATACTGAATTATATGTATGGATTAAAGATGATAAATTATGTTTTGCTAATAAATATCATTCTATAATAATAAAATTATTAGAAATTCATAGAGATGATATTTTACATTTTTTAAGACAGGATAGAGAAATTCATAATGAAATAATAACATCAAAGGACTCTCAATCTAAAAAAGAGGATATTACACTTGAATTTATTAATAATAATAAATATGAGCAGTTATTTTTTCATATATCAGCCTATGATATACTAAAAGATTTAATTCCTGAAAAAGAAATACAATTTATTAATGATAAAAATAATTCTCAGTTAATAGATAATTGCATCACAGTGTATGAAAAACTTAGAGAATTGTCTAGATTAAAAGAAGAGGGAATTTTAACAGAAGAAGAATTTACTGAAAAGAAAAAAAAGTTGTTAAGTGAAGTTTAAATGTACTTCATAGAGTGCCTCTCAGTAGGAGAGCACTCTTTTTGAATTTAAAAATTTGTTTTATTTTTATGATTTCTTATAGTGTATGTTACAAAATCAACTAAGCCAATACCAAGGGATATTGCTAATGCCTTAGTAAAATTAATTTCTAACCATTTTATAAAATAACCGATAATACAAAGAAATAAAAAAATAAAAATAAATTTAATAATAATTTCTTTAATTGAACTACTCATATAATAAATCCCCCTATAATTTATTATATCACTATTAAATTATTCCTTAGCAATAATAAGAAAAATTAAATAGAAATCTTATAAATTTGTAAAGTATAATCAATACATGAATTAGCATTGGTTCAAATTCAATAAAAGAGTTAAAATGAATACATAATTAAAATAAAAGAGTGCCACTTAAAATATTTCTCAATTTTTTATGGCACTCTTAAAATTATAAGAGCATTACTCAGATAATGCTTTAATTTCTTTATAACTATTAAGATCAGTATAAAGTTCTCCTTTAATAGGATTACGTTTTGTTTTAACTATTTTATAAACATAGTATATAAATACTGCTATATTTGCTATTAGTGCTATTAAGCTTACAATAAATAATGCAGTTGAATTATGTGATGATCTAACTGCAAACTGTGATTCATCAATAAAGCTAGGACAGGTCATTGCAAACATACACCATAATGCAAGTGTTTGTGCACGATGTTGTAACCAAGCACCTTTTTTTATAAAGAAAGCAGCAAATGTAGGAGCTAATAATAGTGCTAAACCACAATACCATGAATGATCAGGTAAACAATTATAAGTATATGCAAAATTCCAAATATCATATGCTACAATCCAAAACCATAGCATATCAGGCCATAACATATCTTTACTTTTATCTTTACTAATACATATTCCAAACCAGCCTGTAATAGTAATAATATTTAATATTCCAGCAATTCCATTCATAATATTCCAAGGCCCACTTAAAGTCATCATTCCTTCGAATATTTCTTTATTAAGATGTAATCCATAGATTTGAAAATCACGAGCCACTGCTTCACAAATATTAATAGCTAAAATAAGTGGTGGAAAACATAAAACCCATTTTTTAGTACTTACATCTTTAACATGACGAATAATCCAAAAACCAATACATCCTGCAAGTGCAGAATATACTTTAGCATAATGGAACCAGTCGTTTACACTTGTACCTTCAGTAGTTTTTGGCCATATAGCAAAAGTAAGAATTATTGGTAATACAACAAAAAGAAAAATTCCACCATATTTAGATCTACGACCTAATTCATTTAGTCCAATTAACACCAAAAATACTACTAACCACATGAGCCAACTTGTAAAAGGTAATGATTCATAAAAAAACATAAATACACCCCCTAATTATAAATTTTTAGAATCCACTTAATTATTAAGAAAATTATATTGTTCATATAATTAAAGATATGTATTGAAATTTGTAAAAATGCATATATACTGAATAGGCATTATAAATACTTATTTTTAGAAAGAAAGTTTAAATTTAGATATCTTTACTGAGAAATAAAACTGGTGTATATTAAAATAGTTGATTTACACTTAAAATTATTTTACAAAGGATAAGAAAAGGAGAAGCATGAGATTAGATAAATTTTTAGCAGAATCATCAATTGGAAGTAGAAAAAATGTTCGTATTTATATTAAAGAAGGTTCTGTAAAAGTAAATGGACAAGTTGTAACAGAACCAGCAATAGATATTAATGAAAATGTGGATGTTATTGAGTATTTTGATAAATTAGTTGTTCACCATGGAAAGGTGTATTACATGTTTCATAAACCATCAGGATGTATTACTGCAAGAAAAGACGCAGTTAATAAAACAGTCATTGATTATTTTGATGAAGTTGACATGAATGGAGTATTCCATGTTGGAAGATTAGATAAGGATACAGAGGGACTATTACTATTTACTAATGATGGTGATTTTGAACATAATTTAATGTGTCCACAAAAACATGTTGAAAAGAAGTACTTTTTTATAGCATTAGGTTCACTAACAGAAGATGATGTTAATAAATTAGAAAAGGGACTTTCTATAGGTAAAGATGAACCATTAACTAAGCCTGCAAAAATAAATATAATTAGAAATGGAACTTATAAAGAATTTGAAAAGGAAATGGACATTAAAAAATTTTATAACATAGATTCAAATCGCTATAATCAACCAGTTGTATCTGGATATCTTATAATTTCTGAAGGGCGTAAACATCAAGTAAAGCGCATGCTAAAAGCAGTTGGATGTTATGTAATCTACCTAAAGAGGGTTTCAATTGGAGGGTTAACTTTAGATGAAACTCTAAAAAAAGGACAATATAGAACTCTTGTAGAAGAAGAAATTCAAATGTTATTAAAAGATTTATAAATTGAAACTATTATAGCTTTGAAAGGGTATGGTTTTATGGATAATGAATTCTTATATGGTTTACAAGAAGATATTCTAGATAAAAAAGGATATTACAAATTATATTTATTTTTTTATATCCCAGTTTTTATAATTACTATTGAAAATATTAAATTGTATCTGTATATATTTAGAATTATTTTGTCTGGGTTAGCTTTAGTGTTTTTAATTTTAATTTATTTAAAATATAAGATGTCTAGAAATGAACATGACAATAAAGTAATTATTAGAAATATAATTTTGTTTTTTGCGTTGACCCTTGTATGTATATATCAAGTTGTAAGATACTTACTTTGATTATCTACTCTTTTTATGAAATTGATTATTTTGTAAAATAATGTTATAGTTTTTAAATAGTGCTAAGAAAAATTATTTAATTTAAATATATTTTATATAATTTTTCATTTATTGTTTATATGGCTGAAAAATAGTGTATATGATTAGATTAGAATAATGAACAAGTGGTTGTTTGAGAGTGGGTGACAGATTATATGGAATCAAATGCAGTATTAATGACAAACGGATCAATAGGTAAAAAAATTATTAGATTTGCATTGCCAATCTTTTGGGGAAACTTATTTCAGCAGTTATACAATATAGTTGATTCATTAGTAATTGGTAATTTTGTAGGAAGAGATGCATTAGCAGCAGTAAGTTCTACTGGTTCACTTATATTTTTACTAGTTGGGTTATTTGGTGGAATTTTTATGGGTGCAGGTGTTGTTATTTCAAAATACTTTGGTGCAAATGAAAAAGAAAATGTACAAACAGCAATTCATACATCTATTGCCTTTGGAATTATATCAGGAATTATATTAACTTTAGTAGGAACAGTATTTTCACCTCAAATATTAAGGCTTATGGGAACACCGGAGTCAGTATTTCCTAATGCTGTTTTATATGTGAGAATTTATTTTGGTGGAATTTTAACAGTTGTTATGTATAACACTGCAAGTGGTATTTTTCAAGCAGTAGGTGATAGCAAACATCCACTGTACTATCTTATTGTTTCATCAATTGTAAATGTTGTATTAGATTTATTATTTGTTGCAGTTTTTAAAATGGGAATTGGTGGTGCTGCAATAGCAACTGTTATTTCTCAAGCAGTAAGTGTTGTACTAGCATTTTATCATCTTGTTCGTACAAAAGATATTTATAAAGTAACCTTTAATAAAATACGTTTAAACTTAGATATGCTTAAACAAATTCTTCACATGGGAATACCAGCAGGTATACAAAATTCTGTTATTGCTCTTGCAAATATTGTTGTGCAATCAAATATAAATTTTTTTGGTGCCGTGGCAGTAGCAGGCTGTGGTTCATATTCTAAAATTGAAGGATTTGTATTTATTCCAATTACTAGCTTTGCTTTTTCTATGACAACATTTGTTAGCCAAAACCTTGGTGCAAAAAAATATGAGCGTGCTAAAAAAGGAACATATTTTGGAATAATTGTTTCAATTATTCTTGCAGAAGTCATTGGCATAATTTTCTTTTTAACAGCACCAAAACTTGTTGCACTTTTTAATAGTGAACCAGAAGTTATTCAATATGGTACGGCTCAAGCAAGGACAATTTCGTTATTTTTCTTTCTTCTTGCATTTTCTCATTGTGTAGCAGGAATTTTAAGGGGTGCAGGAAAAGCTATTGTTCCAATGCTTGTAATGTTGTGTTGTTGGTGTATTATAAGAGTAATTTATGTAACAGTGGCTACACATTTTATACCTGAAATAAGAATGATATTTTGGGCATATCCATTGACCTGGTTTTTAAGTTCTGTAATTTTTTTAATTTACTATCTAAAATTTAATTGGTTACATGGGTTTGAAAAAAAGTGTAAAAAAACAAGTTGTTAATACTA
This sequence comes from Clostridium sp. ATCC 25772, assembly GCF_001573875.1. Taxonomy (NCBI): domain Bacteria; kingdom Bacillati; phylum Bacillota; class Clostridia; order Eubacteriales; family Clostridiaceae; genus Clostridium; species Clostridium sp. ATCC 25772. The sequence goes on along the minus strand of NZ_LFRG01000038.1, from coordinate 19,542 downwards.
TAGGATATTAAGCATAGGTGTAAAGTTAAGCCTAAAAGTTGGCAATACAGGTCTTCGTCCTTTATGGATGGAGACCTTTTTTATTATAAAAAATTAGACAAATTAAGTAAAGAAATAAGAAAGTTTAGGAGGTGAATTTTTTGAAGTACAGAAATATATAAGGAAATGCTTTAAATTATAATCGATAGAATTGATAAATTAAGTAAATATCAGTTATTTTATAATTTACTAAAATAGCATAATTATCTTCTGTAGCTGATAATTATGCGTATATTAAAATATGAGTAATTTTTATTTGAAATATTAGGAGGATTTAAATGAAGTTAAGTATTCAAAAAATTATTATATTATTAATTAATTGTCTTTTAGGCATTACAATTATATTGGGTCCAAGTATAATTACAGGTCATTTTTATAATGTTACTTACTTATTAGGTGGTTTATTAATTAGTGATTTTATTATGAGAACAGTATCATTTATTATTGGAATATTGGTTATTTATGATTCTATAAAAAGATTTACAACTAAGTAATTAAATATAAAAGTTATGTATGGAAGTATTTTTAAAAGATACTTCTATTTTTTATTTTAGTAAAATAGATAAAATATAGAAAACAGCATTATTTCAAATATGTAAATTATTGTATTAAAGTATATTAAAAGGTATTATATTATATAAAAGGAGAGGTTTTGAATGAGTAAAGAGTTAAGATTAGAGCCTATATTAATTAGTGATGCGTTAGAAATAAAAGATATTATGATTAAGATTGTTGAGGATGAGTCTGTAAGATGGTTTAAAAATGGTGATAAACCATATGTACCAGGATATAATTCCATAGAAATGCAAAAATATCATACATGGGATAATAAGTATTATAAAATTATATATGAAAATAATATTGTTGGTGTAGTTCTTATATATACCACAGGAAAAGAGCATGGAAGAATAGATAGGTTCTATATATTACCCGAATACCAAAATTTAGGAATGGGATCTAAGGTTCTTAAATTAGTAGAAAATTTATTTCAAGATATTAGTATATGGACATTAGATACTATTCAGCAAAGTCAAAGAAATCATCATTTTTACGAAAAAAATGGATATAAATTAGTAGGACAAGACTCAGAAGAAAGATATTATTGCAAGAAAAATAATAATATTAATGATAAGATAGAAAAGAAGGTAGAAAGCAAAGATTTTAGCAACAGCAATTTACGTAACTGTGATATAAGTGATGTTGATTTATATAGCTGTAATATGAGTAATTCTAAATTTTCCAATATGGAATTATGCAAAAATACATATGCAAATTCAAACTTAAATAATAGTAGATTTACTAATGATAATATGAGTAACTCAGTATTTGGTGATTCAAATATGAGTAAAGTAGAAATATGTCATGTATCATTAACAGATGCATATATACATGATGTCAATTTAGATGTAGATAAAGAAAATTGTAACATTACTATAAAAAGATGCGATTTAAATCATAGTATGATAATAGATTCTAATCTTCAAAATTTAAATATTGAAAATTGTAATATAGATGGTATGTATATTAACGGCATAGATGTAGAGGAAATGGTTGAAGTTTATAAAAAGTATAAAATGAAGTGATTCTATAAGCTTTACTTATCTTATTAAAAAGGATGTAATAAATAATTTTTATTTTAAAGCAGCTTTAAATAATATTAGACTTTAGCTACTTATAATTCAAGAAAGGGGGAGGGAAAAGATAGAAATAAGTATCAATCTTTTTCTAAAAAATTATGGTTAATGAAAATGTTTTAAGTCAAGTAAAATCAGAAATTGAAAATTATCTATATAAAGAGAATTTTAATGGAGCTATATTAATTTCAATGAAAGACAAAAAATTAATAAGCAAAGGCTTTGGCATGGCAAATTTTGAATTGGATGTTGAAAATACTAATGTGACAAAGTTTCGAATTGGTTCTATAACTAAACAATTTACAGCTGCAGCAATATTACAACTATATGATAAAGGATTGTTAAATTTAACTGATACTTTAGATAAATATATAAATGATTATCCTAAGGGAAAAAATATAACCATTCATAATTTATTAACTCATACAGCAGGAGTCTTTAATTATACCGATATTGAAGAGTTCTCTAACATTATGAGAAAAAGTCATAAGACAATAGATTTAATAAATAACTTTAAACATTTACCTTACGATTTTGAACCAGGAACAAACTATAAATATTCTAATTCAGGATATACTTTATTAGGCGACATTATAGAAAAGATCACTAATAAGACTTATGAGGAATATATTAAAGAGAACTTTTTTAAAAAATTATCAATGAACAATTCAGGATATGATAACAATATTAAAATAATAAAAAATAGAGCTAGTGGTTATGATTTGAAAATTTATAATAATGATGAGCATATTGTAAATTCAAGCTTTATTGATATGAGCGTACCATTTGCTGCTGGCGGATTGTATTCAACTGTTGAAGATTTGTACATTTGGAACAGGGCTTTAATTAATGGAAATGTTATTGATAAATCTCTATTAAACAAAATGACTGAAAGGCATATTTCAGCAGGTAAAGATGGATATTATGGGTATGGTGTATTTATAAATAACTTAAATTTTAATGACAAAATAGTAAAAAGAATATCTCATAGTGGTCGAATACCTGGATTTTTTTCAGCAAACAATATCTTCCCAGATGAGAATGTACAAATAGTTATGATAACTAATATAACTAGTAAACAATTTAAAATCCAAGTAAAAAATGTAGAATCAATTTTATTTAAAAGTATTTAGGTTTAGATAATATCAAGATAATTGATGAGGTTATAATTATATTCAGAAATAAAACACAATAGATTTAATTTAATATAGATGGGGTATATGAGAATATGGATGTAATTGAATGTATATATAAGAGAAGAAGTATAAGAAAATTTATTGATAAAACAGTAGACGATGAAACATTACTAACTTTGATAAAAGCAGGAATGGCAGCTCCTAGTGCATGTAACACACAACCTTGGGAGTATATTATTATTACAGAGGATAATATAAAAAATGAAGTAAGAAAAAGTTTATATTTTGGACAATACAACGCACCGGCAATGATTGTTGTCTGTGGGAATATGAAATTATCAATGTCAGGACCAGTTAGGGATTATTGGATTCAAGATTGCAGTGCCTCCATTGAAAACATTTTATTAGCAGCGACTAGTATGGGGTTAGGTTCAGTTTGGATCGGATTATATCCTGTTGAAAGTGCTGCAAGACCTTTATATAAAATATTAGATTTGCCAGAGGAAGTTATACCACTAGCAGTTATATATTTAGGATATCCAGATGAAGAAAAAGAGCAAAGAACTCAGTTCGATGAAAAATATGTTTACTGGCAAAAGTACGAACATAGAAAACATAAAGCTAGAAAAAAGAATCTTAAATAATTATAAAAGCGTAAAAAACGGACTTAGCATATTGATATCATTAACACCAAAATGGAGATTTCCCTAAGAAAAGGTAGATTTTAAAAAGAAATTTTGAGATGTCTATTTGGGACTAAAGTTTGTCAGAACAGAGCGGACAAGATAATTAAATACTAGTATAATAATATTAGGTTATATGAGACTAACTTTAGTATAAAGTTTTCTGATAAGATTTATAAATAGAATTTTATAGGGGGAATTGTGATGAAAATAACTGTTTTGGTAGAAAATAATACTATTAATCCTAATTGTGAATCTAAGCATGGGTTAAGTTTATATATACAAACTATAAACCATTGTATTCTTTTTGATTTTGGACCGGATGGTTCTACTTTATTGAAAAATGCTGATGTTTTAGGAGTTGATTTATCTAATGTAGATACTGCTTTCCTTTCACACGGACATATGGATCATGGTGGTGGGATGAATACATTTTTAAAGTTAAATGCTAACTCCAAGATTTATACTCGTCCTGATGCTTTTTCAGCACACACAATAAAGGCCTTTGGAAAAGACTATCCTGTGGGAGTAGAACTAGCTTTGAAAAAATCTCCTCAGATACTGTTAACTAAATCAACTCAAGTTATTGATAAAGAGTTACAGGTATTTAGTAGTTCTTGTGGAAATATTCTTAAGCCTATGTTTAATAATACTCTTTATGCTGAAAAAGGTTGTGCTCATGGAGGGGTTATAAACTTGTTAAACAAAGCAGAGGAGTTGCTAGGTCGTTCTGTAGACTTTGTAGTATCTGGATTTCATCTATATGATCCACCTACTAAAAATACTGAGCCCGAAAGTAGAATTGATGAACTAGCTACAGAACTATCTAAACATTCAACAAGTTATTTTACTTGTCATTGCACAGGTGAGACAGCTTTCAATAGACTTCATTCTTTGATGGGAGAGCAAATAAGTACACTTTCAACAGGTAAGGTAATAGAATTATAATTTTTTATATGTTTTTTAGATTTTTTAAGATAACTAAAAGTTTAATATATTGTACAATGGTGAGAAAAAAGTTAAAAATGATGTAAAAATATACAGCATTTTAAAATGTATTTACTAAGATAGATAGGAAAGTGGGGTTCTATGTTGAAAAAGAGTGGTATGGTACAAGATCATGGAATTTTAAATAAAATGGCATGGATTCAAAATCATGATAAAGATGGATATAAAACTATATATAAAATGAATTCCACAAATGGTATAGGAACCATGACGGTTTATAAGGTATTTACTGGTATTGAGTTAATAATTAATGAATTTGAATCTACAACATGTTTGTGTAATGTACCAACCTATGAGAATGTTATAGAAATCAATCACTGTCAAGAAGGCAGACAGGAATGTAAGCTTTTAAATGGCTCTTATTTATATTTAGGTGAAGGTGATATTTCTATTAATACTATGAATAATTGTACTAATACCATGGGATTTCCACTGAAATATTATAAAGGGATTTCTATTTTATTATATCTAGATGAATTTGCAAGAGATGTGCCAGAAATTTTACAAGATATATCTATTGATATTTATGGTTTCAAAGAAAAGTTTTGTATTAATGATGAGTGTTTTGTCATGCGAGCAAATGATAAAATTAAAAATATTTTTTCAGAACTCTACTATGTACCAGAATCTGTTCAGAAAGTATATTTTAAGCTAAAAGTTTTAGAATTACTTGTGTTCTTGAATATAATAGATGTTTCAAAAAAAATCCAAAGAAAATATTATTCTCATCAACAGGTTGAAATTATTAAACAAATTAAAAATATGATTACGAAAAATTTTAAACATAGATATACCATACAAGACCTTGCAAAAGAGTATTGCATTAGCCAAACTATGTTGAAAACATATTTTAAAGGTATTTATGGCACTTCAATGGCAGCATATATGAAAAAATATCGAATGAAACAAGCTGCAATAATGTTAAGAGAAACTCCAAATAGTGTAGCTGATATTGCAATAAGTGTTTCATATGAAAGTCAAAGTAAATTTGCTGCTTCATTTAAAGAAATTATTGGGATAAGTCCTTTGGAATATAGAAAAAAGTGTTTAGCAGATGGAAAAACTTCTTCAAAAATATAGTCATGTCTCTTTCTTATGCATTTGTGGCAAAATAGAGTGGACAACCTTTGAAACTAAAATTAATGTAATTTGTTCAACTCCAATGAGAATTTTATGGCACATTCATTTTGGCACTGAAGTATCGAGTATTCTGTGTTGGTGAATAAAGTAAATGCATAAGCTAGTAATAAGAATGTTTTTTAGAATAACTATAAAATTATAGGAATAAAGAAGAGTATCTTCAACGGTAGAAGATACTCTTTTAATGCATTATAAAATACATTGACAAAAAAAGGTGTCAATGTTACAATTACTTAATATAAAGTATATCATTTTTATTATAACATATTTTAAAACAAAAGTCAATACTTTTAGGGGGATTTTGAAATGGAAAATTCGATTGATTTATTTCAAAGCAATTTACTAGAAAAACAAGTCTTTAATGACATACTTCAGTGTAATGAAATTACACGAGAATATGGATTGAAACTTTCAGAGAAAGATGTAAAAGAAATTATTGATACTAGAAATATAGCGCTTAAAAAAAGCGGAAGAATAGAGTTTAATGGTCAAATTATAAATAAAATTATTACGTCTTTTCGTGATTCACCATATATATCTCAGTATAATTACAGTGAAACAATAAATGAACTTGTAGAAATCTTTTATAACTATAAGAATGAAACTTTAGATTATATAAGTGATGATGAATTAATAGAAATTATGAAGGAAAAGTTTGATAATTATTGTCAAGGATCATTAGAGATTCTAGAAGGAAATGCATTATATAGAATTGCTAACAATATAAAAAGTGGGTTTAAGGATTATACAAATCTTGAGAATGAAAAGGATTGATGAGTTATGGGGAATAATATTCAAAAGTACAACTATTCTATAGATAATAATTTCAGTGCGGAAAGCTTTTTCAAAAATGTTTTACTAACTTGTTATGAGAAAAAGTTACTAGATGATAATACTTTAGCTAGAATATATTATGAAAGAATACAGCTTTTAAGAGTAAAATTAAAATATTACACAAAAGATGAGAGTAGTTCAGTTATGACAGAGGTAGCCGAAAGTATTTTACAATGTATTGATTATACTATAGGAATTTATTTAAAAAACTTTGAGAATATAGAGTTAATAACAGAAGAATTAGAGCATACCAGTTTAGCTGATATGTTAAAAATGGGACAAGATTTAATTAGGAATAAAAAATTAGAGTGTAAGAAATTATTTAAGGAGATTAGGGAAAATAAACTTAAGATTGATAACTATTCTTATAACGACACTGTAGATGATGGTTTTTCTTTATTTTTTAAAGAATATGATGATTTTTTTGCGCCTCATGAAACCCCAGGATGTTCAATAGATTATCAACTTTACATTGATACTATGAACTTTATAGGCATTGATTATGTGTATAATTATTTATATGACTTAAGTTTAGAAAATGAGTTTTGCAATAAATTTGATGTTGGTGAAATTAATAAATTATTAAAGGGTTATGATAAAGAATGTGAATTGTTGCTTATAAATATATTTGAACTAGTACTTATTAATTCACTAGGGTTAATTATATGTAATAAAGATTTAAACAGCCTTAATATTAATAATTTAGATAGAGAGATTATTAAAAACAAGTTGAAAGAATTATCCATAGAGGAATTAAAGGAAGAATTAATAAAGGATGCAAAAATATGCTTAGAAGTTTTAGAGATTAAAAATACAAAATTGATGACTTATATAAAGAAGGGTATTTTAAATATAGCTTTACTTATAAATGAAAGGATAAAACTAAATAAGTTAGATTCAGTATTTATATCCTTTAATGAAGAGGAGCATAATGAAATAATAGAATATACTGATGGCAAAAAAATGTCCAATTCTATATTTAAAAAGCTAACGGAAGAAATTCGAGAGTGCTCTTTAGTGGAAGATAAAATTTCATTAATTAGAAATAATATTAAGAGTCTAGAAGATTTAGTAGATATGCTAAATGCTGATTGTTTATTTGATGATGAATATATTACGTTTTTCAAAAGCTTATCCAAAATGGAAATAGTTCTTTTATCTAAATATATATCAGATTTAAGTTTTGAAGATGAGTATGATAAGGATTTATATGCTGAATTTAATAACTATATTTTGAGTTTAGAGAAAAAAGAACAGGTAGCAATAAATGAACTAAAAGAAAGAATAAATTTATAATATGAAAGAGTATTTAATAAAGCTTAACTTAAGGTTTTGCTACTAGAGTATAGCATAATGTTTCATTAGCATTTATACTATATATTATATAATATTAACATAGCATATCTCAAGGAGGTTTATTGGTACATGAAAAACATATTGACAGAAGAAAATATGAATAAATTAAAAGAAGAATTAGAATATAGAATGACTAAAAAAAGGGCTGAAATAGCAAAGGAAAAATTAGAAGCAGCTGCTCATGGTGATAGGTCAGAAAATGCAGAATATAAAGAAGCTTGCGCAAACTATAGAGAAAATGATAATAGAATTCAATATTTATTAACTATGATTTCAACTGCAACTGTAATAGATGTTCAAAATCAAAATAAATCAGTACTAGGAGTTAATAGTAAATCTAAAGTTAAATTTGTAGAAGATGAATTTGAAACAATTGTATCACTAGTAACTACTATGGATGCACATCCAGAAAATATGCTTATAAGTGTAGAATCAGATTTAGGAAAAGCATTAATGGGGAAAAAAGCTGGAGATGTAGTGGAAGTTGATGCCCCAGGTGAAAAATATAAAGTAGAAATATTAGAAATACTATAAATTTATTTGATTATAGTATAAAGTCTTGGAGAAATCCAAGATTTTTTTATTGCAAATTATTTAAACGTAATTTTAAAAATTGCAATCGCATTAAATTATTTCAAAGAACTAATTTAAATATGTAAATAAATAACATGGATGTGATATAAAATCTATACTATATACTTTCTTTTATAGACTTAACTATTGGATAAGTTACACTTTTAAATCCAAATTTTTTTCTTAAAGTATCAAGTAATACACCAAGTGTAAATGAAGATTCCGTGGATATTTTCAGTGAAAACTCATAATATCCTGTAACACAATGACATTCATCAATATCTTCACATTGATTTACAAAATCAAAAAAACTTTGCTCTATAATTTTATTTTTAGATGAAAGCAAACAAATACAAATTAAATTTTTATTAATAGTTTTAGGATCTATTAATGTTAAATAACCTCTAATACAACCGGTTTCTTCTAATCTTTTCATTCTAACACTAACGGCAGGTTGAGATAGATTTACTTTTTTACTAAGTTCCTTTATAGAGATTCGTGCATTTTTTTCTAAATGTTTCATTATTTCATAGTCAATTTTATCCATTAATATATCTCCTATATGACAAAAAAATATAAAGTTTTTTAATATAATTTGTAATTATATTTTGTTTAAAAGTTAAAAAATAAATTATTATTTGTATTTATTATATAATATTTACCTTAAGCTTACAATCATATAGAATGTAAACAAATAAAAAATATTGAGAAGATTTTAAATTTTAAATAAAAATTTTATTACTAAATTGGAGGGGTATCTATGGAAAATTCAAATAAAAAAATTTTACTAACTGGCGGAACACAAGGAATTGGAGAAACTACAGTACATTTGCTTGCTAAAATGGGCTATGAAGTTCATATTACCTATAGAAGTTCTTCAGAAAAAGCAAAAAAGTTAACAGAGCAATATTCAGGAAAAGTATTTGCATATAAGTTAGACCAAGGAGACCCAGAAGCTATAAAAAAAGCAGAATTTTTAACTAAACATTCATGGGATGGAATTATCTTTAATGCAGCTTTAGGGTCAGGAACAGTAAAAGATTATGCAAAGGATGATGATAATTTAGGTTTTGAAAGAGACGAGGCAATGTTTAAGGTTAATGCTCTTGGTCCACTTTGGATATATAAAGTTGTAAAAGAAAACTTATTAAAGAAAGAAAGTAAGAGTAAACTAATATTTATTTCATCTGTAGGTGGTGGATTAGCAGCCTTCCCTTATTTTACATTAAGTGATGGAATGAGTAAATCAGCAGTAGCATTTTTAGGAAAACAATTAGCTGCTGAAAATACACATACTTTAATAGATGTTTTTGTAGTTTGTCCTGGTGCAACAGAAACTCCAATGTTTGTATCTAGCACATTATCTAAAATGTCACATGAAGAAAGAAAGAAATTTGACCTTGCCCAATCAAAACAACGTCTAATTCAACCAGATGAAATTTCTTATTGGATAGAAAAGTTGTTAAGAGAAGAATCTACTGTATTACATGGAGCAGTTATTGATGCTACCATGGGACTTGCATCAAGACCAGGAATACAAACAGAGGCAGGATTAAGTCACTAAATTTTAAAATATCATACAGCTATAAAGAGTATTTTACAAAAAATTAAAGGGGTGTATATAGAATGTCGTTATCAAAAAGAGGAATGGCCAATGTTAAAGATATGTCTCCACTTATGCATGCTGATTTTAGTACGAGAGACAAACGATACAATCCTGTAACAAGAAAAGATGGATATATAAATTTAGGAACAGCAGAGACACATTTAATTGATGATGAAATTATAAATTTATTATATAAATTACAAAATACAATGAATATAAAGCCAAATCATCTTCACTATGATTTCTTTTATGGAAGTAAGGATTTTAGAACAGCAATAGCTAATCATTGGCAAAAAGTTATTTTTGAAGATGAAAATTATAGAAAAATTACTGCAGACAATATAATTGTAGGCTCAGGATGTTCTTTAGCATTAGAAATGTTAGCAACAATGTTAGGCGATCCAGGGGATGTCTTTTTAGTTCCAGCTCCATATTATTCAGGTTTTGAAGATGATTTCTCAGAAAGAGCAAAAATAGAGTTAGTTCCAGTCCATTGTGGAGAAAATATGGATAAGGATGTATTTGAAAAAGTATATAATGAAGAAATTTTAAAGGGTAAAAAAGTTGTGGGAGTGCTTTATTCATCTCCAAATAATCCAACAGGAACTGTTTATTCAGAAGATGCCATAAAAAATGTAATCGATTTTAGTATTAGTCATAATCTTGATATTGTTTCAGATGAAATCTATGGTCAAACCATTCATGATCCAAATACAAAATGGATTAGTACTTTAAAATTAGTTCCAGATAATTATATTGAACATGTACATGTTACTAGTAGTTTTGCAAAAGATTTCGCTCTTTCAGGGTTTAGAACAGGTTTTGCTATTTCATTTAATAAAGACTTAATAAAAGGCATGCAAAACTTAGCGTATTACTCAGGCGTGTCTACACATACACAAGGATTGTTGACAGAATTATTAAAATCATCAGAGCTTCCTAAATTAATGGAAGATAATAAAAAACAATTACACATAAGTTATCAAAGAATAGAAACTGCTCTAAACAAATTAGATATTAAAACCAAAAAAGCTCAGGGAGGTATATTTATATTTGCTAATTTTGCAAAATATCTAGAAGAACAAACATTTGAAGCTGAAAACAAATTATGGGAAAAAATGTTTTGTGACTTAAAATTAAATATTTCTCCAGGTAGAATATTTGCAACTAATGAACCTGGGTGGTTTCGAATATGTTATGCATTAGAACCTTCAATAATTGAAGAAGTTATAAGAAGACTTAGTACATTAAAATAAAAATTTGGGGTAGTACTCAATTATTACTTCAGTTAGTACGCTAACCACTGTTATCTAAAGGATGTTTTAACCAGTGTATAGATACTAATATAGTGGTTAGCGTATTTATTAAGAAGATATAAAGGTATATTTATTTGCATAATTTAAGGGGGTTAACTCTATGGTAATTAAAAAAAGAAGTAAATGGACTAACTTTTTATTATTGTATTTAGGCGGTGTGGTAATATCTTTAAGTCAATTAAAAATAATTCCTATACAAAATGAAATAGTAGACGTGATGGGGTTCTCACTTTCATCAATTTCATGGTTGATGTCTATATTTACTCTATCTGGAATATTTCTATCAATTCCCGGTGGACGTTTGGTTACGAAATTTGGACCTAAAAAATTACTTGTTTTTTTAATGTTGTCTGTTATTTTAGGAAATAGCATAGGTTTTATTTCTAATAATTTTACATTAATGCTATTTTCAAGATTAATAGAAGGAATTGCATTTTCAATGATTATAATGGTTGGAATTGTATTTATAAATGAATGGTTTAAAGATGGAAATAGAGGGTTGGCTACTGGAATTTGGGGTACTTTTTCAGCGGCAGGTTCTTTATTAGCTATGAATATATTTTTGCCAATGGTAAAAAAATATGGAATAAAAAGTCCATGGATGTTTATTGTTATTATTTCCATAGTATTGTTTATTATATATTTTTTTAAGATAAAGGATATTCATGAAAATGAAGAAGAAACTATAAGTAAAAATGACGAGAATATGTTTAAAGAGGCAATCACAAATAAATATATATGGATTTTAGCAATTGCACAAGGGTGTATGGCATTAGTACTTTTTACATTCATAAATACTTTCCCGTTAATATATAGTCAAAAATATGGAATTAATAGCTTTGTTGCAAATAGATATGCTAGTTACTTTGGATTATTTGGAATCCCTTTTGGAGCTATAGCTGGGTATTTAATTGATAAAACTAAAAAAGGATCATTAATAACAGTATGTTCTTTTTTTATAATGACAATAGCTGTTATATACGTCAATTATTTAACAGATGCAAAGAGTATCATTCTTCAGTTATTATTACTTTCAGCAGGTACTGGACTTTCCTCTGCTTGTGTAATGATTATTGCACCAAATATTATTAAAAATAAAAAACTTATTGGTGTAAGCATATCATTTATCAATTTTATTTACTATATAGGTATATTTGTAGGAACACCTATAATTATAAAAGCAGTGGAAATAACAAAATCATGGACAAGAGGTATATATATTCTTGTAATCATTAGTTTAATTGGTTTTTTGAATGTATTTACTTTTGCATTGCTTATGAAAAAGAAATCTATAAAAAATGTTAATTTAGGAGGAATTTGCAATGAAGATAAAAGCGGCAGTTGTTAATACAAAAGGTGGACCTTTTGTATTTGAAGAGATTGACCTTGCAGAGCCAAAAGATGATGAACTACTTGTTAAAGTAGTAGCAAGTGGTATATGTCATACTGATGAATTCGGTAGACAAGGTGGTATAAATCAAAAGTTCCCGGCTGTTTTTGGTCATGAAGGGGCAGGAATTATTGAAAAAGTTGGGTCAGAGGTAAAAAATTTTCAAGTAGGTGACCATGTAGTTTTTTCATACGGATACTGTGGAAATTGTGCAGCTTGTAGAAGTGGTAAACCTTTTTACTGTGATCATTACAATGAAATAAATTTTGGTGGAACTGCAGCTGATGGAAAAAGTAGATTAAGTAAAAATGGTGAAGATATAGCAATGTTCTTTGCACAATCTTCTTTTGCTACACATTCAGTAATTAATAATAGAAGTGCAATTAAAGTTGATAAAGATGTTAATTTAGAAATAGCTGCACCACTTGGTTGCGGTATACAGACAGGAGCTGGAACAATCACTAATATAATAAAACCTAGTATAAACTCTACAATTGCAGTTTTCGGAATGGGAGCAGTTGGACTTAGTGCAATTATGGCCGCTAATATGGAACACTGCAAAGAAATTATAGCAATTGGTGGTAACAGTAAAAGCTTAGAACTTGCAAAAGAACTTGGTGCTACTCATACAATTAATAGAAAAGAAGTAGATGACATAGTTAAATCAATTCATGAAATAGTTCCAGGAGGTGTAGATTATTGTATAGACACTAGTGGATTTGGACCTATGATAGGAAAAGCTATTAAAGCATCTTCTTTTAATGGTTCAATATTTGTATTAGGTTCTAGTGGAATAATTGATTCCTTTAATATTGGAGAAGATATTTTAATGAATATGAGGACTTTACGTGGAACATGTGAAGGTGAATGTATTGCTCAAGTATATATACCAGAAATAATTAGAATGTATAAAGAAGGAAGATTTCCTATTGATAAAATTATTACTGTTTATGACTTTGAAGATATAGAACAAGCATTTAAAGATTCTCATGATGGAAAAGTAATAAAACCAGTTATTCGTATATCAAAATAAATAGCAAAAATTTAAATATAATACTTATTGTTTAAAAAATATTAGAATACAAAATATATAACTTAACTTAAAACTCTATAGATTAAAGAAACTGTTGCCAAACTAACTAAATGTTAGAAAAGCAATAGTTTCTTTTTATGTTTAATTATATGGTTAAAGATATAATACACAAGTATTATAAGATAATATTTTTAAAAATAGAGATATGATTAGAGAAAATGTTATGAGTTTTAGTGGCAATGTCAGAGGTATAGTAGTTAGGTATGTATAGAATTAGCATATATTTATATGTTATAATACTTTTGTAATTTAATTCATATAGAGAAATGAGATTAAATTTAGATTTATTCAATGCCTTTAAAGTAATTTTATACAAAATGTAATGATATACTTGCAGAAATTGCAGTGTATAGAAGATAGTAATTTATATGGCATGAACGGAATTTAAATTAATGATAAATAAAATACAACAAATAAAAATGTTGAATTTTTAACGTTTGGGATATAAATAAACATTTCAAAACGGATATGAAATAGAATTAGATAAAAATACAAGAAATAACGAAAGAAGAGTTCTTTCATAATTTATATCTTAATTTTAGTAAGTGAATTGAGCAAAACAAAATTAAAACTAGTAAAAATGCTGTTCATTAAACTTAAAAAAAGATATAAATAGTAGTTATACATAATTAGAGGAGGATATAGTATGAAAATTTCAAAAGAAGACGCGTTAAAATGGATTGAATTTTTTTCAATGTTACCAGAAGATGAGGAACTTATGGTAAAACAACAAGAAATTGTTTACGCTACATTTGCACAAATTGAAAAGGCAATTGATCATAGAAATAATATATTAATGTCAGAAATTAAAGGGTTAAAAACTCTAGAGAATAGAACTTTTTTCGTAGGAAATGAAAATAAATTTTCTAAAGGATGTCATTCTTGTCTTAAAGGAACTGGCTTAAGTGCCATTAGAAAAACAAATAAATGTAACATAGAGTGTAAGTTTTGTTACAATTATGGTGATTTAGATAACATTCCACCAATTGGTGAAGGTATGTGGGAAATTGGTGGTACAAAATTTTACGAAAAGGATATTGAGTTACTTCTTTCTATACATAACAAACCTACTGGTATCTCTTATGTTTATTTAGAACCATTTATGGAAATTGAAAAATACTATTCAGTTGTAAAGAAATTTAGTGATGCGCAAATCCATCAACATTTATATACAAATGGGATTTTGGCTACAGAAGAAACATTAAAAGCTTTAGGTGAAGCTGGTCTTGATGAGATACGTTTTAATTTAGGTGCATCTAATTGTTCAGATAAAGTTATCGAAAACATCAAAATAGCAAAAAAATATATTAAAAGTGTTGGTATTGAAACTCCAATGACTCCTGAATTTTTTGAAGTATTCTTTAAGAAAAAGCAAGCAATTTTAGACACAAAACTTGACTTTATAAATTGTGCAGAATTACATTTAAATGAGAATAACATAGATAACTATTTTGGAGAAAACATGTATATTTCTAGACATGGTTATATTTCTCCAATTTGGAGCAGAGAATTAACTTTCAAATTAATGAAAGTGGCTGATGAAGAAAATTGGGATTTAGCAGTTCATGATTGTTCAAACCATACAAAATTTGCTAGAGATTTAAATTTAAGTAGTAAAGAAGGTAAATGGTTTGGAGCAAGTCCGTACGCTTGTGAGTTCCCTAGAATACCATATGAGGCATTTTTACCAATATTACGTGATGACAATTTCAAATTTTTATGTGAGGAAGAATTACCTAACGGTTATAAACCAGGAGAGTTACTTTTTTAGATAATTTTAATTTTTATTGTCCAAGGAATATAAAAAAATACAGTTATAGTTGAATAAAGAATTATAAATTAAAACCCAGTTATAATGATTATAACTGGGTTTTAAGTTTGAATAATATAGTAAGCTATCTCTAAAAGCAAGCTCAATATAATTAAGGTTTTAAAAGACCTTTTTTATTTTTAGTATTTTTCAGGATTGTTCAACAATAAGAAAAAGAAAGGTAATAGCCTTGAAATTTTTTTAATAGACTATATAGGACTATAATTACAAAACAATTGATTCTGTAAAACATATTTATTATACGGCTTTCATATAAGTAAAAAAGATTTGTAGAATATGTTTAAGGTTAAGAAGCTCTAATTACAAAAATTCATTAAAGAAGAATATTTATATATTATTTTAATTTAAAGGAGGTATATTTATGCTATTTAAGACTATGGAACAACATGAAAAGTTGAGGATGAAAATAAGAGAGTTTGCTGAAGAAGAAATTAAACCTATTTCATTTATGTTAGATCAAGAAAATAAATTCCCTTTGGAGCAAATTCATAAGTTGGCTGATATAGGTATGATGGGCATACCATATTCAAAAGAGTATGGCGGAGCAGGTTTAGATGTAATTAGCTATGCTATTGCTGTTGAAGAGTTATCAAGAGTAGATGGTGGCACAGGAGTAATTCTTTCAGCTCATACATCTTTAGGTGCATATCCAATTTCTGCTTATGGGACAGAGGAGCAGAAGCAAAAATATTTAGTTCCACTTGCAAAAGGGGAAAAAATTGGAGCCTTTGGTCTTACGGAAGAAAATGCTGGCAGTGATGCTGGAGGTACAGAGACCACAGCTGTTTTAGAAGGGGATCATTATATTTTAAATGGAGAAAAGATTTTTATAACTAATGCAGGTGAGGCTGACATTTATATTATTTTTGCAGTTACTACACCAGATATAGGTACCCGTGGTATTAGTGCTTTTATTGTAGAAAAGGACTGGGAAGGTTTTAGCTTTGGTAAACATTATGATAAGATGGGTATTCGTTCTTCTGCCACTGGAGAATTGATTTTCAATGAGGTAAAAGTCCCTAAAGAAAATCTATTAGGCAAAGAAGGAGATGGCTTTAAAATTGCTATGTCCACATTGGATGGTGGCCGTATTGGTATTGCAGCTCAGGCTCTTGGCATTGCTCAAGGCGCATACGAACATGCACTTGAGTATTCAAAAGAAAGAATTCAATTTGGTAAACCTATTTGCCAGCAACAGATTGTTGCTTTTAAGTTAGCAGATATGGCTACAAAGCTTAGAGCAGCAAGATTACTTGTTTATAGTGCTGCAGAGCTTAAGGAAAATCATGAACTTTACGGTATGGAAGCTGCTATGGCAAAACAATATACTTCAGATGTTTGTCTTGAGATTGTGAGCGACGCTCTTCAAATATTTGGTGGAAGCGGCTATATGAAAGGTATGGAAGTTGAACGTGCTTATAGAGATGCTAAGATTTGTACAATATATGAAGGAACTAATGAGATTCAACGCGTTGTTATAGCTGCCAATATAATAGGTAAAATGCCAAAAACTAAGAATGCAGGTGAAACTTATAAAAATAAATCTGCTACTACAGGTTATCGTAAAAAATTGATTTTCAAAGAAGGAACTGCTAAGGAAAGAGTAGATGCTCTTGTAAAAACTCTTAAGGAAGATGGTTATGATTTCACAGTTGGAATTTCTATAGATACTCCTATAAATAAAGCTGAAAGAGTAGTCAGTGCAGGACTCGGCATAGGAGAAAAAGAAAATATGAAACTTATAAAAGATTTAGCAGTTCAAGCTGGTGCAGCCATAGGTTCTTCTCGCCCAGTAGCAGAAACACTTAAATATGTACCATTGAATAGATACGTTGGTATGTCTGGCCAAAAATTTAAAGGGAATTTGTATATTGCTTGCGGTATTTCAGGTGCAATTCAACATTTGAAAGGTATAAAGGAAGCTTCTACAATTGTTGCTATAAATAATAATCCTAATGCAAAAATTTTCAAAAATTCAGATTACGGAATTGTTGGAGACTTAATGGAAATATTACCATTGCTTACTGAGGCCTTTGATAACGGAGAACCAAAAAAAGCAGCACCACCAATGAAAAAAATGAAAAGAGCTGTTCCAAAAGAGACCCATCCAACTTGGAAACATTATGTATGTAATGGATGCGGTTATGAATATGATCCTAGCTTAGGAGATTCTGAAGGTGATATAAATCCAGGAACAACTTTTGAAAAAATACCTGAGGATTGGACCTGCCCTGCTTGTGGTGAGGGAAAGGATATGTTTATAGAAGTTTGATTTTCTAAAAATAAATATAATAATGTGCTTTTAACGCAAAGGGGGATTAATACTATGTATTGTGTTAGAAATATAACTGAAGATCTTTATTGGGTTGGTGGTAATGACCATCGACTTGCTCTATTTGAAAATATTCATCCCATTGAGAAAGGGGTTTCATATAACTCTTACTTACTTTTAGATGAGAAGACAGTATTGTTTGATACAGTTGATTGGTCAATTTGCCGTCAATTTCTTGAAAATATTAAAGGGGTTTTAGGAGATAGGGATTTAAATTACATGGTAATCAACCATATGGAACCAGATCATGCAGCTTCCATTGAAGAAATTATTCTTCGTTATCCAAATGTAAAGATTGTATGTACTGAAAAAGCTTCCCTGTTTATGCATCAATTTGATTTTAATGTTCAAGACAGGGTAATAACAGTTAAAGAAGGAGATAGTATGTCCTTCGGAAAACATAAGGTTGCATTTATGTTTGCTCCAATGGTACATTGGCCAGAAGTTATGGTAACATTTGATACTACTAATGGTGTGTTATTTGCTGCTGATGCCTTTGGTACTTTTGGTGCATTGGATGGTAAAATGTTTAACGATGAAGTAAATTTTGATAGAGATTGGATTGATGAGGCTAGAAGATATTATACAAATATTGTAGGTAAGTATGGTACTCAAGTTCAAGCTCTTTTAAAGAAAGCAAGTACTCTTGATATTAAAACTATATGCCCATTACATGGACCAGTATGGCGTAGTGATTTAGGATATTTTTTAGATAAATATGATAAGTGGAGTAGATATGAACCTGAAGAAAAGGGAGTAATGATTGTTTATGGAACAATGTATGGAAATACAGAAGATGCTGCTAATAATTTAGCAACAGAGTTAGTTAAAAAAGGAATAACTAATGTGGTTATGTATGATGTTTCAAAAACTCATGTTTCATATTTAATTTCTGAAACATTTAAATACAGTCATATAGTTCTTGCTTGCGTAACTTACAACTTAAATATTTATCCACCAATGTTAGCATACCTGATGGATATGAAAGCACTAAATGTTCAAAAACGTACTTTTGCTCTTATAGAAAATGGTTCTTGGGCTCCTCAATCAGGAAAATTAATGCGTAAACATTTAAGTGATATGAAAGAAATAACTATTTTAGATAACGATATATCAGTGAACTCCAGCGTGAAAGAACAGGATAAGGATTCAATTGCTGACGTTGTTAATAGTATTATTCAGTCAATGAAATAATTTTATAAAAATATAAATTTAGGACCAATTCATGGACAATTTTGATGAGTTGGTCTTTTTGATATATATGTTAATGATTATATTTATCAAGAACAAAAGAAAGTGTTATATTATCAAGTGATGATGGCATAAGGTCACCGGATGGTCTAGTATTAGAATTTAGGATTGGGTTATTAGATAGATTTTCAGATTATAGATCAGTCATAATATGTATTGATGAAGTGCTTAAGTAAAATTATTAGGCAAATAAAAATGCACTATTAATTCTTCAATGAATTCATAGAAAAATTCATTGAAGAATTAAGAACATTCCTGTTTATTATTTAAAACGGAGTTTGCAAAAAAATGCACCTCCTTGTATTATGAAGTTGTTAATC
>NZ_LFRG01000037.1:0-36355 GCF_001573875.1 Clostridium sp. ATCC 25772 | reverse complement strand
CCTGAGCCAGGATCAAACTCTCAATTTAAAAGTTTGAACTGCTTCAAGCAATTTGCTGACTATAATAGTCAATTTTTACATCTTCCGATGTGAGTCTCTACAAAATAGATTCTCAAATGAATTAACTGGTTTTACCTATATTTATCTGTTTAATTTTCAAAGACCAATTTTTAACTTATTTGCCGTCGTTTCCCGACTGCTTAATCAGTTTACCATCTTGTTTTTCCCTTGTCAACAACTTTTTTAAGTTGTTTTTGAAAAACTTTTTCGCTTTAATAACTCTTACCTTTCGGCGTTGCCCCTCAGCGACAAGACTTATTATATTAAACTTTTTAAGCCACATTTATTATTATTTACCTTATTTAATTAAATTATTCCTATTTTTCTTTTAAATACTACATTTTTCTTTTAGATTTCATCTATTGACACACACGGTTAAGTTTGTGTTTCTAATCATATTTTTAAACTTTAATATAACCAATACATCTTATTATTCTAATTTTACATTTAATCTTTTAAAGTCAATTTGTTCATATATGATATATATTATAAATACATATTTTTTACAAAACATTAAAAAAGCTATTACTTAACTAATCTTTAGTTAGTTTTGTAATAGCCTCTTTTTATTTTATTCTTTAAAAACGAAACTCTAAATTCACATATTCAGATAAAAGTTCAATTGAAGCCTCTATATCTTTCATATTTACAAATGCATTTGGTCCATGTACATATCTAGTTGCTACTGATATTCCTGAAGATTTAACACCATAATTAGATTTATTTATCGCTCCTGCATCTGTTCCTCCACCATCAATTACATCTAATTGATATTTTATATTATTCCTTTGACAACAAGATATCATTTCTTCAACTAAATATTCATCACAAATAACACTACCATCTGATATTTTTATAGCTGTTCCTTCACCTAGTTTATTACTTCCTTCTGATGAATTTGGATAATCACTAGCTATCGTTACATCTATAGCTATTCCTATTTCTGGTTTTATTCTATTTGCAGCTACTGTTGCACCTCTCAATCCTACTTCTTCTTGAACAGAAAATACAAAATATACATCATTATATGGATTCTCTATTTTTTTAAGTGCTTCAATGAGAATATAACATCCAGCTCTATCATCTACAGCCTTAGCTGTTACATTATCTCCTTTTAACTCTATATAATCACCTACATAACTAGCTATATCTCCTACTTTTACATACTTTTCTGCATCTTCCTTAGAGGTTGCGCCTATATCTATATATAATTTTTTTATATTATTTTTTATTCCATCTATATCAGTTCCATTAGATATAATACCATACATTCCATTTTTAAATTTAACTCTATTCATTATGCTTTGTATAACAGGAATTCCACCTAATCCTCTAACCTTTATAAATCCTTTATCGTCAATTTTTATAACTTGAAATCCTATTTCATCCATATGTGCAGAAGCCATTATCCTTTTTTTATTTTTTCCATAACCCTTTTTAAAAGCTATAAGATTTCCTAAATCATCAACTAAAATTTCATCAGCTAATTCTTTAACTTCCTCCTTTATTACACTACGTATTTCTTTCTCATATCCACTAACTCCAAATGTATCACATAATTTTTTCAACCCCATAATTACACCCCTTCTTAAATTTTCTGATTTTTCAAATAAATTATAACATTTCTTGCATATTTCAACCATATAAATATTATAAATATTTGCATATACAATCATGCCATAACTTTTTTACATTATGCCAATTAATACTTTAACTTATAAAATTGCCAGTTCTATAGGGAAACAAGCTCAAATTTAAATTTATTCAACAATCTTAAAATATTTTTACACAAGATGTAGTGTTGAATCATAAGTGATTCGGAGCATGTCTCACTATTTGGGGTATCCAAGTTTTGGAATGGATAATTTTAAAAGTCAACTTGGAACCCTATACTTTGATTAAACAACTAAATTATAAAATAATTTAAAGAACATAATTGTACTTCTATTTTCTATTAAATATCATATATTTTAGATAAAATTCTTCTTAAGCCCAAATCTTAATACTTCTAATTTTTTTAAAACTTAGTAACACATCTTCTCCTTAACTTTTCATAAAAAATTTCCTATCTTAGAATATATTATTGCTTCAAATTACAAATAAGCTCCTAATAAATAAGTTAAACCTAGAACTTATTTAGCTATATTCCTATTCAATTTATTAACATTATAGTTTACAATATAAATAAAACCTGTCCTAATTTTATCTAAAACTATAAAAATTAAATTCAAAACTTAGCTTTTATATAGATATCTTATATTAGATTTTTATGGAATTATTTCAACATTTTTAATATTAAAATTCTATACAGGGTTACAAGTTGTTTTTTTATTGCCTAATGCAAAACTTAGATACCCCTAAATTAGAGATATTCTCAAGAGTACTTGAACTTTAACAAAAAATTTAAAATAAAAATATCTTTAGATTTATTAGTAATTTAGATTTTAGGTTATTTATCTATATCATCAATTAAATTATGTTTTTGTTTTTATATATATTTTTTTACTTACAATGAATTTGCTCTAGGAGGTTATTTATCATGTTAAAATTAGTTTTTTTAGCCTTAGCTGGTTTTTTTGCAGCATTTATAGATGCTATAGCTGGCGGAGGTGGTCTTATAAGTATGCCTGCATATTTGATGGCAGGAGTATCCCCACATCTTAGTTTAGGTACTAATAAATTTTCATCAACTATGGGGGCTTTTACAAGTTCATATAACTTTGCTAAATCCGGTCTTGTTAACTTTAAACTTATTAAAATTTTAGCACCATTTACTCTTGTAGGTTCTATTTTAGGTGTGAAAACTGTACTGCTTTTAGATGAGAGCTTTTTAAATGTATTAGTTTTAGTACTTATCTTAGCTATTGGATTATATACAATCTTCTCTAAAAATATTGGTGCAGATGATAACTTTCATGGATTAAATAAGAAAAACTTAACTTTAGGAATTATTTTTGCATTTTGTCTAGGATTTTATGATGGATTCTTTGGACCTGGCACTGGATCATTTTTAGTTTTTGGTTTAATAAAAATATTTAAATTTGATTTTTTACATAGTACTGCAAATACTAAATGTTTAAATTTTATAAGTAACATTGCAGCTTTAATTACATTTGCTTTAAATAATTCTATAAATTATAAACTAGGATTTGTTGTAGCAATATTTATGGTTTTCGGTGCAAAATTAGGTACTAAAGTAGCAATAAATAAAGGATCTAAAATAATCAAACCTATATTTATAACTATGTCCTTAGCTGTTGCCATAAAAATGCTTATTACTTTAATATAATATAATAAAGTATTTAAGAATACTTTAATGTCATAGCTCTTAGAGTCTATGCATTTTAAAAAAGCTTTCTTAAATACTTTTAATTGATTTATTTTTTTATATAAAATTCTAAAATCAATCCTTAATCTTTATCTCTTATAATACTTTTCTTATATCTTCTATTAAAACTTCTTTAACAAATTTATTATTCATATCGTCTACTAATATTAATAGAACTTCATTTTGTTTAACTTTTAAAACTCTCCCTTTTTTCTTTGTTCCTATGATGTTTACAGAGGTTCCCTGAGTTATAGGTTTTAAATATGTTCCATTACAATATAAGCATACATCACTATTTGTTCCTACTCTCTTACAATCTACACAATAATAAATTTTACTCACAATTTTTCCCCCTTTATTGAAAATAAAATATATATTTTTTAATTATAACTATTATAGGGTTCCAAGTTGACTCTTAAAGTTATTTGTTCCAAAACTTGGATACCTAAAATAGTGAGACATGCTCCGAATCACTTAGAATTCAACACTACATCTTGTGTAAAAATATTTTAAGGTTGCTGAATAAATTTAAATTGGAGCTTGTTTCCCTATATAATTTTCCAAGTTGAAAATATTTTTAAGTTATTTAACAAATTTAATTTTCATCTTGTATTCTATAATATTCTATAATTTTATTTTTTTATTTAATTTATATTGATATTTTATTTTTATGTTAGATTTTATTAAAGTAGTACTCTTATTTTAAATTTTACTAATGAACCATTTTTACTAGATCTTTAAATTTAAAATATTCTTTTATTAAGGATTAAAAAATCTTTATTTTATAAAATATTTATGATACATACTTTTATAGAACAGAATTTGATATATTTTCAATTGTATATTGGTCTATAGCTTTAACTATAGATTCTTTCCCTTGCTTTAAGTTTCATTAATTTTATATTTTTTATCTTTCTAATTGTTTTTATATCATCTTGTTATAAGATCATACAATATTTAAATTCAACATAGTTTGAAGCTTTTCCTTTTATTATAGGATTTCATATTAAAATTTTTAGTAACATTATCTTTAATATAATTTAAAGACTAAACCTACCTCTTTAAAAATGTATTTTAAACTCTTTTAAGTTTAAAATATATTAATACTCTTAATACTCTAGTAAAACAAACTCCTATTTAAATTTATCCACTAAATTAAAAATATTATAAAATGTGGTATTAAATTCTAAGTGTTTCCAATCATTTTTCACTTTTCAAATATTTAATGTTTATACTATTAACCATAGATACTTTTTAAAATCAATTTGGATTCCATATTTTTAAATTGAAGAACATTTGAAGATTGTAAC
The DNA here is from genome assembly GCF_001573875.1 of Clostridium sp. ATCC 25772. NCBI lineage: Bacteria > Bacillati > Bacillota > Clostridia > Eubacteriales > Clostridiaceae > Clostridium > Clostridium sp. ATCC 25772. The sequence continues at coordinate 31,657 of NZ_LFRG01000037.1, read as the reverse complement.
TTATTTAACTAATGCACTTCACAAATGTGAACATAATACTTATAATTAATTTAAAGTCAAATAAATTATATAGAAATGAAGTGAGGATAAAATTTATGACACTGGGTATACTTTATTTAGTATTAATTTTTATATTTTTCTATTATGGGAAAAAAAATTATTTACAAAAAGCTAAAAGAATAAATAAAAATTTAGAAGAATTTAATTTAGATATTTTAAAAACTTATAATTCTTTAAACCTTAATAATCAAAGTAGACTTTTAAATGGATTAACAGATATAGAAAGTTACTATTTTAATTCTATCATGGACAATTCTTTCCCTTATAGTCAAAATATAAATAAAGTTCAAACATACATGTTTCATTTAGAGGAAATAATGAAAAAGCTTAAAATTCTTAAAAGAAAACAAATAAAAGAAGATTCTCTTAACAATAAATTATCTTACTAAAACCATACATAAGAAATTCAAAATAAATTATAATGAAATTTTTATACTATATTAAGAAATACTACGTTGTTAGTGTAAGTTTTAAATTATTTACATTGAATATGTGATTGCATACTGAAAAATAATTTAATAATATTATTAAATTATTATCTAAACTTGTTTCACTTTATTTAACTGTAAATCCAATTATAAAATTTATATTATATTTTAATATATTAAAGGAGTGAATATTATGGTAAGAAAATCTAAAAACAATAAAAGCGCAGTTAAAATTGCGTTAGCTATAACTGGCGTAGCAGCAACCTCAATATTTTTATATGAAAAATTTGTTCAAAATCGTGATAACAAAATAAGGCAATGTTTTGATCGCTATGAAGAAAATTTTGATGATGATTATTTAGAAGACTGTGATTGTGGTGATAGCATCAATGAAAATTATGCAACAATAACTGTAGAAAAAGATAATGAAGGCTGCTCAGGTTGTGAATGTACTGAGAATTCTTGTGAAGATTTAAATATAGACGATTCTTATAATAATGTTGAAAACTTAAATAGTGAGAATGAGGTAAACACTTCTTCTGAAGAAAATACTAACACTAAAAACAAAGACACTGATTCTATATAATTTTAAGTTTTAAATTTTTTATCTACTATATATTTTAATTTAGAAATTATATATTTAAAATTATATAGATAAAAAAAGGGGGAATTCCCCCTTTTTTATATTGTTAAATACAATATAATCTGTATTCAAAGTATTTTCTGTATGTAATATTTAGAAACATCTTAATATATGAAACAATCTTGAATTTAAATCTATCCAATAATTTTAAAATATTTTTATACAAGATAAAGTGTTGAATTCTAGATGATTCGGAGCACGTCTCAATATTTTGGGTATCAAGGTTTTGGAATGATTAATTTTAAAAGTCACTTTTGAACCCCATGTTCGTAAATCTAAGCCACTTTATTCCAATAAAATATATTTCTTTTAATTTATTACTACATTATGTAATAATAAAAATTTTAAATAACTATTCATTGAAAATTGATTTAGAAATTCTTATAGATTTTTGTTTGATTTTTTTGACCTACTCCAAGGACGGATTAGCCGGTGCATCAGATAAGGACGTCGTTTCTCGGGGTAGTTATAAAAATCAGATAAAAATATATTTAGAGTTTCTTTGAAAATTTTACAGATTGCATTTTAAATTTTTTCATTATTACTTTTAACACTATAATTTTGGACTTTTTTGTGCTTTTTAAGTTTAGCTTTACGCCTATGCTTGGAACCCTATATCTTATCTTTAAATATTAGCTATTATTAAATTTAATTTATTAAAAATTTATATATTATTCAAATTTTTTTCATTATATATATATATAATTATAATTAATAACTACATTTCATATATTATTTTTTTATTTGTTTTTTCATTGCTTTTATATTTCAAACATTGTATAATAGTAATAATAACCATCAATATTTATTACTTGAAAGTAAAATTTATTTTACTTTTTTATTTATACTTAAATATAAATTTACAATATTATATTTAAAATATTCAAAATCTTTTAAATATACTGATTATTTAGAGAGGGTGTGATCTTTTATGATGATTAAACTAACAGTAAGAAACATTATGAACCTTGGCCTATGGGGCAGACTTTGCGAATATAAGGGTTGGGATAAGCAGATAGTTCAGAATGGTCTTATTTCGCCTGATACAGAGGTTGAATTCGATGATGAATTTTTAAAAAAAGATGTAGTCCCAATAGAGGATTTAAAGATATTCCTATTTAATATCAGTAGTGAGCAAGCAATTTATTGTGGTACTCTTTTAGCAAAAAACTTAGAAGATGCTAAAATTAGATTAGGTACTATTCATAATATAAATAAAGTAACAACCATACAAGAAATAACTAAAGAGCAGCTTTATAATATGAAAAATAAACATTTAGTATTATCGAGAATTCCACTTTAACAATTAATTATATAAAGTAAAATACCCTACAAGTAATATGCAGGGTATTTTGCTTTATTTTTTATTGTTGTTCTGCCCAATTTGCTGGATAAGTTACATAAACAAATCTTGCATGGTTTGGCACTGTAAAATGTATAGATGAGTTTGCAGGTATAAATATTATATCCCCTTTATTTCCTACAACTTTTTTACCATTTATATCTATTTCTAAAGTTCCGTCAATTATATAATCTACTTCATCATATTTTAATGTCCAAGCGAAACTAGTTTCATCCATCTCCATAACTCCACAACCAAGTCTCGGACTTTCTTCTAATGTCACTACATCTTTTAAATAAACTTTATCACCAGCTTTTCCTGTATCAAATTTTTCAGGTTTAACTGTTTCTGTTTTTATAGATATAACTCCACTTTGATCAACAACTTTTTCAAAATCACATTTTGAACATTCAGTTGTTTGACCTAATTTTTCGTTTATTATTTTTCTTACTATCTCTTCTATAAGTGTTTCGTTTAAATTTTCCATTTAAATCTCTCCTTTAAGCTTCTTTAGCTACAATATTTTTAGTCATCATAACAGCTACTATTACTGCTGTTACACCACCTACTAATTTACCAACTATCATTGGAGCTATAAGATCTGGGTTTACTCCAGCTGCAAATCCTAAATGGTCTCCAAATACAAAGGCTGCACTTACTGCGAAAGCTACATTGATTATTTTTCCTCTTTCATCCATGTCTTTCATCATTCCAAACATTGGAATACTATTTGCAAGTGATGCTATCATACCTGCTGCTGCTACATCATTCATCTTAAGTATTGATCCAATTTTCATAAGTGGTTTTTTGAATACTTTTGTTATAAAGTGAACTAGTGGATATGCTCCTGCTAATATTACAACTATATCACCAACTACTGATATTCCTTCTTCAATTGGTGCCATTCCTGGTATTAAAACAAGGCCTGTTGTTTTTTCAAGTATTGCTGCTACTAATCCCACAGTTATTACTACTGTTATAAACATCCCAAAATATGTGAATCCTTTTATCATTCCATTTGGTATAAGTTTTAATCCTATAGCTATAAGCGCTGCAACTATTATTATAGGTGTTAAGTTTTTAAGAACTAACAATGGAGAAATTCCCGCTAAAACTCCACCTATAAAAGTCCCTATTGGAACAGTTATAATACCTGCTAAAACCCCTTTAGCTAAATATTGTTGATCTTCTTTTTTTATAATTCCTAATGCTACTGGTATAGTAAATACTATTGTAGGTCCCATCATTGAACCTAAAATCAAACCTGCAAAAGGTCCAATTTGTTGAATTTCAGCTAATTGTGTTGCTAATTGATATCCACCCATATCACAAGCAAGTAAAGTTGTTGCAAACATTGAAGGGTCTGCTCCTAATGCTTTATAAACTGGAACTACTATAGGTTTTAAAAGTGTTGCTAAAACTGGTGCTAAACAAATAGCTCCTACCATTGCTAAAGCAAGAGAACCCATAGCCATAATACCTTCTTCAAATTGTTCTCCATATCCAAATTTATTTCCTAAAAGTTTATCAACTGCCCCTATAACTAAGAAAACCATCATAATATATACTATAATTTCGTTAATACTCATATATTACACCTCACTCATTTTTTAATAGATAACTTATAAAATACAAAATACAGCTCACTCTATTAATAACTATATAATTTAAAGATTTTTTAAAAGAAGTTCACTAGGAGAAGGTATTACTGTTTGATGTATAATTCTTTTAGAATCTATACTCTTCATACTAGCTTTAATACCTTCTTCAACACTTGACACAGATCCTGTAAATATGAAATAAGCTTTTCCTGCAATTCCATTACCTAATACTAATTTAACAAGTTGTACAGAAGATGCCTTAAGACCTGCATCTAATGCTACCAACATAGATGTTACTGTAGAACATTCCATTATACCTATTGCATCATATTGCAATACTAAAGGTCTTTTCTTTAATCCCTTTAATAATTCTTCATGTGCAGATGATATAATATTAGTTTCTACAATTTTTTTATCATCATCTTTATTAACTTTCTCTAATGCTTCTCTAACCTCTTCTACATCACCTGAAATTATTGTTAAAAATTTTCCTGGACATATATGTCTAAGTATTTCAACTTCAACAAAAGAAGATTTTAAAAGTATGTCACTAACTTCAAACCCTTTTGAAATACTACTAAATTCCAATATTCCTAAAGCTTTTTTCATATCTTTTCTCCATGTCTAAGTATTATTTTATTCATTAAATATTTCTAAAGAATCTACTATTCCTACTATAGTTGCATCAATTGGCGCTTTATTGTTATCAAATACATATCTTGCTGAACTTCCTTTTGAAATAAGTACTTGATCTCCAATTCCAGCACCTACTGAATCAACTGCAATAATCACATCTTTAGTTAACTCACCATTAAAATCTATGGTTCTTACTACTAAAAATTTAAGTCCACTAAGATTTTCATCTTTTCTTGTAGCCCATAAATTTCCCGTTACTTTTCCAATAATCATATATCTTTACCTACCTTCTCCTACGAACTTTCTTAACTTTCTACTTTAATTACAAGATTATTTATTCTTGCAAAATCTTTTGCTAATGGAGTAATTATAGATTTCTTAGCAACTATAATTTCATTTACTCCTTCTTTTTTTAAATTTCTAATATCTATTTCTGAAATTAATTTTTTATTTAATACTCTTTCATTAACTATGCAGCATTTTTCATTAACTATACTTTCCATATTATTTCTTATGTTCTCTTCTTTTTTAACTACTTCTTTTATAGTTTTTTCAACCTTATTAGTATTACTTATAATAGATTTTAAAGATGTAAAAACAACTCCAAATAATTCTAATTTATTTTTATATTCTTCAAAAACATTTATTAATACTTTAGGTGCCACATCTTTGTATTCTTCAAATTCTACACCTTTTTCTAAAGCATATAATTTTTCACCTTTTAAAATTAAATCTACAATTAATTTTTCCTTTTTAGAACTTCCATATCCCTGAGAGATATTTCTAAGTTCATTGTTTGAAATATTTTGTATTAATATACACTTATATTCATTTATATCTTTCATAGTATCTATAGAATCTGCTATTATATTATTTTCTTCTAATCTCTTTTTTACTATTGGGCACATATTTTCATTATGCTCTAAAATTAAAATTTTATTTTTTATTGAATTATTCTCTTCAATAATAGCTTTCATTCTACGAATTACTTCTTTAGTTATCAATTCAACTAACTTTTCATTATTCATCTTTTAGGCTCCCTTTCTTTTGATAATTTAGAAATTTAATTTTCTTTTTTATCAACACAATTAATTGCTATGCCTAAAGGAGTAACTAAGAATGGATTTAATGGTTTTATTGTTGTTATTTTTGTCTCTTTTTCAATTATTTTTTCAAAATTTTTCAGACAACAAGTTCCACCAACTAAGTATATGTTTTCTACATTAAATCCTTCTATATGATTTTTTATAATAGATGCTATTTTTTGGATTACTGGAGTTACAATATGAAAAATTTCCTCTTGATTTCTAACATTTTTCTTTTTTTCCTCTGCATCCTCAAAAGGAATTTTATATGCACCGGCTACTACTAGTGACAGTTGTGTTCCACCTGTAGCTTCATCAGCAGTATATATAACTTTTCCATTTTCAAATATTGAAAGCCCAGTAGTTCCACCACCTACATCTACAACTACACCATTTTCAATATTAAGTACAGCATTTGCAGCAGTTGGTTCATCATCTACTGACACAACTTCCATACCTGCACCCTCAACTACATAGATATGAGTTTTTATGTCTCTTTCTCCAGTTCCAGGTGGAACGGCTATTGCTGCTTTAGTAAGTTCTATTTTTAATTTATTTTCTATTTTAGATTTAAGCTCTCTTACTATATTAGTAGCGCCAATAAAATCTACAACTAAACCATCCCTAACAACTTGAGCAAATTTCATTTCACAAGCTATAGGATTTTTATCCTTATCTAGAACTACTATTACTATATAAGCTGTTCCTAAGTCTACTCCTACATAAAGCTCTTCATCATTTGAAATTTTCTTAGGATTATTTATTGAATTTTCAACAGCTTGTATAAGCTCATCAACTCTATTTAGATTTTTCATAACCTACCTCTTTACTATTTCACAATAAGTGTCTTTAGTATATCCACAGGCATTAGCTTCATCATAATCTAAATGAAGAACTGTATTAAATTTATCACTTACTCTAACTGCTACATCATCAAAAATTAAACTTCTTTCTCCATTTATTTTAACCATAACATTCTCTTTATCTTTTACACCATATTTACTAGCATCTTCTGGAGTTATATGAATATGTCTTTTAGCTACTATAACTCCTTCCTCTAACCTAGCAACAGCATTTTTACTTGCTAATGTTATTGGTGCACTGCCTTTAATATCTCCGGACATTCTAACTGGTGCATTAACACCTATAGAAACAGCATCACCTTTTGAAAGTTCAACTTGAGTATGTTCTCTTGCTGGTCCTAATACAGATACATTTTGCATTACACCTTTAGGTCCTATGATAGTAACTTTTTCTTCACAAAGATATTGTCCTGGTTGTGATAAATCTCTTTTTTTAGTAAGTTTATATCCTTTACCAAAAAGTGTTTCTACCATATCTTTTGAAAGATGAATATGTCTGCCTGATGCCTCAACTAATATACCTTTTTTCCCATATAATCTTTTTACCACTTCTTCAACAATATAGTTGACTTCTACATTAGATATTGCCAATTTTTTCACCTCTTATTTATACTTACCTGAAACGTATTTGCACATCATTACATAAAAACAGCTACTCAATCTATTCATTGCTAGTGCTATATCATTTCTTGAAAGTTCTCCATCTTCTGTTTTAAAAGCATTAAAGGCCACTATTTCAACCTCTCTACTTTCAGTTCTTAAACTATTAAGTTCAATAACTACATCACCCATTTCATAATTTGCAAATATTATATGATCTGTATTTAAATATTTCTTAGGGTTATGAGAGTATGATCTTAATTCTGTTTCATTTAATCCTAATAGTGAAACTTCTGGTAACGACTTTTCTGTTACCTCGCACTCTAATATCTTCCTTACATATGCTAAAACTTCTTCTAAATCTTTTATAACTTTTTTTTCATTTAAATTCTTGCATATTATTTGTGCCTTTAATATTTTACTCTGAAGTGAATCTAATCTTCCTCTTAATACTATTCTTTTATGATTTTTCAATACTAATTTATTTCCATACAATTGAGTCATATGTTCTGGTTTCTTTTCAAAAAATCCACCAGTTAACCCTTCATATCTTGGAAGAAATTTATTTTCAATGGTTTCTTCTTTTTTAATCAATTGATTAGTATTATTATTTAAATTCACATCGTCTTTATAAATCAATTTTATACTTTTATCTTGTAAATACTGTTTAGCTGATGGAGTAACTATAACTCCCCTTTCAACTACATATTCACTAATATTCTGATTTTTTAATTTGCTTCTTAAAGCGCTTTCTGTTAAAACACTCATAATTTCACATCCTCTAACAAGATGTTTTAGGTTAATTTAATAACCTAAAATATAAAAATAATCTAAATTTTATAGATTAACTTATTTTACCTAAACTATGCCCATGACCTGTAATAATTATTGAATTATAAGTTCATGGGCATGTTAGATAAATTATATATATCTTTTATTTAAAGTAAATGTCACAATTTTTTAGGAAATTTTTAATTATAGTTCACTTTTTGGAAGTATAACTTCAACTTCACTATGTGGTCTTGGAATTACGTGAACAGATATTAACTCTCCAACTCTTTCAGCAGCAGCAGCTCCAGCATCTGTAGCAGCTTTAACAGCTCCAACGTCTCCTCTTACCATTACAGTAACTAATCCGCCACCAACTTGCTCTTTTCCTATTAAAGTTACATTTGCAGCTTTAACCATTGCGTCTGCTGCTTCTATTGCTCCTACTAATCCTTTAGTTTCTATCATTCCTAATGCATTCATGTTTGCCATTTTAAGTTCCTCCTTAAATTTACCTTTATTATTTTAAATTTTTATAATTTATTTTAATTAAGAAAGTGCTGATAATTGCTCAACAACTTTTTTAATTATTAATTCTAATTGTTCTTGAGACATACCACTATTTGAAGTGTTATTTAAATTTTCTTTTGGTCTAAGTTCTTCAATTTCTCTTACACCACATGCAACTCTTCTTATATTCATCAGATTTAAAGGTCCTATATTGTCTGAAGTTGAACTTCCTCCAATAGCACCGCAACCTAATGTAAGTGCTGGAACTAAATTAGTTGAAGCTCCTATTCCACCTAATGAACCTGGAGTATTAACTAATAATCTTGATACTGGTATTCTTAATCCAAATGTTCTTATAACTTCATCATCATTAGAATGAACAATTAAAGTATGACCTTTACCTTCATTCATTAATATATCAGTACAAAGATTTATTGCATGTTCCATATCTTCTACTGTATAGAATGCTAAGATTGGTGTAAGTTTTTCTCTTGAATATGGATTATCTTTTCCAACAGTACATTGCTCTGATATTAAAACTTTACTTCCAGCTTTAACATTTAACTTAGCCATTTCTGCTAATTTTTCTACACTCTTTCCAACAATTTGAGGATTCATTGTACCATTTGATCTTAATATAAATTTACCTAATTTATCAGATTCCTCTTCATTTAAGAAATAAGCACCTTGTCTTACAAGCTCTTCTTTTACTTTTTCTTTCATAGATTTTTCAACTACTATTGATTGTTCAGATGCACAAATTACTCCATTATCAAAAGTTTGACTATCTATTATTCTTTTTACTGCTAATTTTATATCGGCAGTTTTATCAATAAATGCAGCTCCATTTCCTGGTCCTACGCCTATTGCTGGAGTTCCTGAGCTATATGCAGCTTTTACCATAGCTTCTCCACCTGTTGCTAGTATTAATGCTGTATCCTTATGTTTCATTAATTCGCTAGTACCTTGAAGAGATGGGATTGTTATACATCCTATAAGTCCTTCAGGTGCTCCAGCTTTAATAGCTGCTTCATTTAATATTCTTGCAGTTTCAATGATACATTTTTTAGCATTTGGATGTGGAGACACAACTATTGCATTTCCTGCTTTTAATGAAATTAAAGTTTTATATATTGTTGTTGATGTTGGATTTGTTGATGGAATTAATCCTGCAACCACCCCTACTGGAACACCTACTTCAAAATATTTTTTTTCTTTATTTTCATTTATTATTCCAATTGTTTTTAAATCTTTTATATTTTCATAAACAACTCTACTTGCAAAAGTGTTTTTTACTATTTTATCTTCCCATTTACCAAAACCAGTTTCTTCAAATGCCATTTTTGCTAATTTTACAGCTTCTTTTTCTGCTGCTTCTGCAACAGCTTTAACTATTGTATCAACTTTTTCTTGAGAAAATGTTTTGTAAACTTCTTGAGCTTTTTTAGCATTTTTTATAAGCTTTCTTGTTTCTTGTAATGATAATAAATCTTTATCTAAAAGCTCCATTCATTTCGCCTCCTACTGCTCATTAAGTATAGCTTCTATTAATTGATCTTTCTTGCTAAACTTAATTTGTTTCTTAGTTAGAGAAAGTTTATGTTCTTCTTTTAATTTTCTTGCCAATGTTCTAAGTTCTTGAACTTTTAACGCTTCAAGTTCTTCTTTACTCATTTTCATTAATTGCTCAATTCCTATTGGCTGATTTTTTTCATCATTCTCTTTCTCTTCATACTTTGTTTCTTTTTCATCTTTATCTATGTCATTACTTTTTGATTCTTCTTTTGATTCTTCTTTTGATTCTTCTTTTGATTCTTCTTTTGATTCTTCTTTTGATTCTTCTTTTTTATTGAATATATTTAAAACTTCATTATCTGCCCTTGCTATAACATGAGCATTTCTTAAAGTTCCTACTCTTTCAATTGCTGTACATGCACTTTCTATAGCAGCTTTCACAGAGGCAACATCTCCTGTAATTACAACAGTAACTATTCCTCCAGTAACAAATTCACAGCTAACAAGTTCAACATTTGCAGATTTCAAAGCTGTATCTAGCCCTTCTACTGCACCAACAAAACCATAAGTTTCTAAAAAACCCAGTGTGGATTTATTCATTTTATCCACCTATTATTAGTACTCTTTTGGATTATCAGCTACAAATTTTACTGCTGTTGCAAAAGCTTCACATGCTGCTTTACATGCGGATTGACTTCCTGTTAATAATCCTCCACCAAAATTTGTTTCAGATGGTGGTCCAAAGAATGCTTTTAAATCAACTGCTGCTGCCTTCATAGCTGCATCTAATGCATACATTGCTTCTATTGGTGGTGCTATTAAATATGCTAATGCTTCTCCTTCTTCTATTCCTGCTACTTGAGAAAGATATGAACCTGTTCTAGATACACATTGTGCATAATACGCTATAGAATCATCTTCATTAGCACTATAGAATGTGGCAACTCCACCTTCTATAAAATCAACTGCCGCATTTAGTCCGCTTCTAACTTCTGCTGGACTTGGTCCTGCAACTATTCCTATAACTTCACCAGCTAATTTACTATTCGCATTTGCAGCTCCACCATAGAATGATTTTGCATAAACTACTTCTACTTCTGCTGCCTTAGTTGCTTCATCTAATGCAGTATAAGTCACATCATCAGAATCCGCTGTTAATATTCCTATACTTCTATGTTCAGGTTTTAAATTTAATTCCTTAGCCATATCAGGATTAACGTTAGGTATTATCTTAACGCTTAAAACTGATGCACGAAGTTGATCATTTTTCATAATGTTATTCCTCCTGAATTATAATTTTAAATCTAATCCACTTGCTTTTTTCTCTAGCATTAATTTGATTATATCTGCTATATAAGCTCCAGCCTCAACTGATGGAGTACCACCTTTATGAATGTTTGATACAACTGTTCTTCTTGATTCTGGCATTCCTACTGTTGCTTTATAAGCTATATAAGCACTCATACTTTCAGCAGTTACAAGACCTGGTCTTTCTCCAACTAAAAGGCAAGTTACATCTGCTCCAAATTCTTCTGATATAACATCCATAGTTCCAACTCTTCCTAATCTTACAAAGAATGGATCTCCAACTGATATTCCATAACCTTGTAATCCTTGAATTAGAGCCGGTAAAATATCTTTTATATTTGCTTCTATTGCTTTTGAACTTAATCCATCTGCAACAAATATTTGAACTTGAGGATTTCTCTTAAGTGAACTTAATTTTGATAATTCCTCTTTAGATATTTTTCTTCCAAGGTCCGGTCTTGTTATAAACTCATCTTTAGATTCACACATAGTTTGAACTATTGGTAAATTCATTTCTTTTAATAACTCTTCATTTACATCTGTAAATACAGCATCTTGTGCTGCTGCATGGTCAGCTCTAAATCTTAACACTGTTTCTGTTTTATATCTTGTTCCTGCTTTACCAATACCGATTCTTGCAGGAGTGTGTTTTTTCATTTTTAAATACGCTTCTGCATCAGCTGGATTATCTACTAATAAAGTTTCTCTTATATCAACTTCTGTAATATCTGGAATCATTCCATTCTCATCAATTGATATATTTTCCTCATTTTTTTGTGTTGCTACGTTAGCGCTTCCACCTTGCTTAGATGTCATTTCAACTAATACTTGTTCTACTAATTTCTTTAAATCATTTTCTGAAAACATAGTACTTACCCTCCTACTTTCTAAGTAATACTGAAGCATCGCCTGCTTTTGCTGTTAATTTTCCATTTTCCATAAAGCCCCATTTTTCTAACCAAGCTTCGAACTCAGCTATAGGTCTTTTGTTTAATAATTCTCTTAATGTTGCTGTCTCATGATATCCTGTAGTTTGATAGTTAAGCATTATGTCGTCTCCATGAGGTATTCCCATAAAGTAAGTACAATCTGCTGCTGCTAATAGAACAGCTAAATTTTCTACATCATTTTGATCTGCTTTCATATGGTTTGTATAACAAACGTCACAACCCATTGGTATTCCTGTTAATTTACCCATGAAGTGATCTTCAAGTCCAGCTCTTATAACTTCTTTGCTATCATATAAATATTCTGGTCCTATAAATCCAACAACTGTATTAACTAAGAATGGTTCAAACTTTTTAGCAAATCCATAACATCTAGCTTCCATAGTTACTTGGTCTGCACCATGATGAGCATCTGCTGATAATTCTGATCCCTGTCCTGTTTCAAAATACATAACGTTTGGACCAGCTGCTGTTCCTTCTTTTAATGCAAGTTGTCTTGCTTCTTCTATTAAAGATCCTGAAAGTCCAAATGCTTCATTTCCTTTTTCAGATCCTGCTATACTTTGGAATATTAGGTCTGTTGGAGCACCTTGTTTTATAGCTTCCATTTGTGTTGTTACGTGTGCTAATACACAGTTTTGAGTTGGTATTTCATATTTTTGTTTTATATCTTCAAACTTTTTAAGTACTTTTACTACACTTCCAACAGTATCATCAACTGGATTTAATCCTATAACAGCATCACCTATACCAAATGTTAATCCTTCTAGTAAAGAAGCAACTATTCCATCAACATCATCTGTTGGATGGTTTGGCTGAAGTCTAGCTGATAATCTGCCAGTTTCTCCTATTGTAGTATTACAATGAGCTATTACTTTTATTTTCTTAGCTCCACATATTAAGTCTAAGTTTGACATAAGCTTAGTAACTGCTGCGATAACCTCACTTGTTAATCCTCTAGATATTCTTTTTAAATCAGCTCCTGTTGTAGTTGATTGTAATATCCATTCTCTTAATTCTGAAATTGTCCAGTTTTTAATTTCTCCATATATTTTTTCATTTACTGCATCTTGGATTATTCTTGTAACTTCATCCATTTCATATGGTACAACTGGATTATTTCTTATGTCTGCTACTGTTAAATTACTTAACACAACTTTTGCAGCAACTCTCTCTTGAGCAGTCGATGCAGCTACGCCAGCTAGCTTATCACCTGATTTTTCCTCGTTAGCTTTTGCTAAAACTTCTTTAACATCTTTAAATTGATACACTTTTCCAAATAACTTAGTTTTAAGTATCACTATCATTCACCTCTCTAAAAATTATGAATTAAATACTAATGTTTTTATTACTACTGGTACAACTTTCCCATTTACTAATGGTTTTCCAATATCTATGTAATCACCATTTTCAACTTTGATACTATCTATACAAACTATATTATTTTTTCTATTAAGCTTTGCATAAATAGTTTGTCCTAGGACCTTTGCTATATCATTTTCAACAATTACAAATAATGGATAATTATTCTTTATAAATTCATTCATCCCATTTATAATTGACGTAGCTAAGTTTTGTATATCTATAAAGGAAGGATTTTTCATTCCTTTTAAAGCAACTGCAACTAATTGATTTTCATTTTCTACATTAAACCAATTTATTTTTTCTTTAATTGCATCTTCTATTTTTTGAAAACCATTTTCTTCATCTTCCTGCGACAACTTTAATATTGGTAAGTTTTTTATTGGAAACAAATCGTCTGTATAAGTAATTGTGCTACCACTTATATCCGTAGTATGAGATCCTGCTCCTACCACTGTAGCTCTTATTGTTTCTATGGCTGGTTTTAATTTTAGCTTTGATAATAAATTGGATTTTTTTATTTCTTCTCCTAAAATTACTCCCATATCACCAAATTTAAAGTAATCAGTATAGTCATCTTTATATATATAATCAGCTACTCCTCCAGAAAAAGTTACATATTCTATCTCGTAGCCATCTTTTATTCCTTTGTTTGTTTGAAGTAAATTATACATTTCACTTCTTTCTTTTATACATACAGATTCTTCTAAGATTTCTGCCATTTTTTTAGCTATTTTTCTTATCTTTTCTAAATCTGCTACATCTCCAATATTTATATCTATACCTATGGAAGATGCTAACTTTTTTATTTTAGGGTAAATGTAATATATCTTTTTAGTTTCAATGTCTATTTTTATTAGCCTTCCACCTATATCCATACACCCTGTATCTATAAGTTCACCATTTTTAAATAGTGCTAAGTTGGATGTTCCTCCACCTATATCAACATTAACTACATAAGCATTTTCTTCATCTGATATTTTATCGGCGCCAGCACCTCTACCTGCTATAATAGACTCTAAATCTGGTCCTGCTGTTGCTACAACAAAATCACCTGCAAATCCACTTAATGTTTGAAGTACATCATTAGCATTTTCTTTTCTTGCAGTTTCTCCGGTTATAATTACAGCACCAGTCTTAACATCTGCTACATTTACATTTGCTTTTTCATATTCGCTTCTTATTATTTCTTTTACTTTTTCTTTATCTATTTTGTTTTGAGTGATCAAAGGTGTGAAATAAATAGCACTTCTATATATAATTTCTTTATCAACTATATTTACTCTTGGTACAGTAAAATTGCTTGCCACATTTTCAATAGTAATATTACTAAATACCAATTGAGTTGTAGAAGTCCCTATATCTATACCTACACTTAAAATTGTTTCTTTCATATCATTTAACCGTTATAAAGCTTTAATTTTCTATAACTTTAAGTGCTTAATACGGATTGCCTCCTTTCCAACTTTAGTTCACTTCTTAAAATTTAGATTTATATATTTTAAGATAAAAAAGCCCAGAATAATTATCAGTATAAAAATTATACTTAATAATTCTCTGGGCTCCATTGCCTTAACTAATATCTACATCCTTGTAAATATGGTTTTTTATTTAGTTTTTAAAATCAAACAAAAGATTTGTTCCATTTTCATTTGACTGTATATTTAAGTTTCCTTTTAGTTTATCTGAAACTAAACTATTAATTATCATAAGTCCTAAGCTACTATTGGATATTGAATTAACATCAAATCCAATACCATCATCTCTTACTGAAACTGTAGAATAAGAATTACCTTTTTCTATTTTTACAACAATTTTTCCACTATTTTTCCCTACGAAAGCATGTTTTATACAATTTTGTATAGCTTCATTTACAACTAATGCAACTGCTGTAGATTTATCTGAACTAATAATAAGGTCATCACCTTCTATTTCTATTGATAAATCTAAATCATCTCGTTTATCTAATGTAACCATAAATCTTTTTATCTTATTTATTACATCTTTTATATTAACTTCATCAATACCTTGCTTTGCTAATATTTCATGAGTTATCGCTATACTAAGTATTCTATTTATACTTTCATTTATAGCTATTGTAAATTCTTCACTATGTATTCTTCTTGACTGAAGTCTCAATAAACTAGCTATTGTTTGAAGATTATTTTTAACTCTATGATGTATTTCTTTTATAACAACTGATTTTAAAATCAGTTCTCTTTCTTTTTCCTTTACATCTGTAATATCTTTTATAAGCATTGCAAGTTTTAATACTTTACTACCTTGAGATATATACTTTATTTGAAAAGACATATCCCCTATATCTATTTCTTCTACTTCTATAGATTTTTTTTCTATTATTTGTGATAAAGTTGACTTTGATAATGCTAAGTTAGAGAAATCCATTCCTATTAATTCTTGATTATATCCAAGTTTCTTATAGAGCTCATCTGCTACTGGATTTTTAAATCTTAATATACCATCCTCATCAAATATCAATATAGCGTCATTTACATGATAAGCAATATCTCCATTTCCATACTTTATCTTTTTACCTTCAATTTGTGAAATTAATTCTTCATTAGTTTCTGCTAATATCTCAAGTTTTTTATTTTCCTTGACATCTTCTGTAACATCCTTTTCTGATATTATTACTGCTATAACTTCATTTTTTTCATTTTTTATTGGTTCAACATTCTGTTTTACAATTATATTTTCTTGAGTTATAGCTTTAATATCTCTAGATGGAATTCCTGTTTGTAATGTTCTTATTACTGCAGGTTCATTTTTTCTTATTGCAAGTTTCCCTACAACATTTTCCTTATAAAGTGATTGTGAGTTTCGTGGCTTAGCACTTACAACAACTATTGCTGAATCGCTTTTAGTTTTGCTTAAACAATCTATAAAAACGTCTGCTTTTGAAGAGTCTGCTATGAATTGTAGTGTTTTAGATATACTTTGTATTGCTTCTATATCTTTATTGCTTAAATAAGTATATTTTAAACATAATTCTCTTATATTGTTCATATTACTTTTCACTGCTTTAAACTTCCTCTTCACTCATTATTATTATTTTTGATATTTCATCCATTGTTACTCTTTTTTTCATGCTAAGATTTCTTATGTATTTGTATGATTCATCTTCTGTAATGTTTCTTTGCTTCATAAGTATTCCTTTAGCCTTTTCTATAACTTTTCTTGATTCTAGCTTATTTTCTAAAGTTTTAACAGTGTTTTGCATATCTTTAAATTCAGTTGCTTTAGATAAACAGACTTCAATAGTAGCTATTAAAGATTTATTATCTAAAGGTTTGACCAGATATCCCATAGCACCTACTTCTTTAGCCTTTTGTATAAAACTTTTATTACTATAAGCACTTAATAATACTACTGCATTTGCTAATTGTTCTTTCAAAATAATTTTAGTAGCATTTAAGCCGTCTAACAATGGCATTTTTATGTCCATTATTATAAGTTCAGGAGAATGTTTTCTGGCTAATTCTATAACATCAAAGCCATCTGAAGCTTCAGCTACAACATCGTAACCTTCCTCTTCTAACATTTCTCTTATATCCATTCTTGTAATAGGTTCATCATCGGCTATTACAATTCGTTTTGTCATATGTTCCACCTCTTTTGGATTCAACAATAATATATATTATTATTTTACCATAAAAACCTTAAAATATTTCTAAATATTTTTTTAATTCTTCTATTCCATTATTGTTTACTACACTAATATTAAATATTCTATCCGCACCTGCAATTTTTAAAAACTCATGGCTTCTTAATATTTTATCTTCATTATCACATAAATCAGTTTTAGTGCAAATTCCAATAACAGGTTTATTGAACATATTTCCAAACCCTGGTGGAAAATTAATATTTTCATTTGTACAATCATGAAGCAGTCCTATAACATCTGCTTCTGCTGATGTTACTATTAAAGCGTTATAATAAATTCTATTTTCTATATATTCCCCTGGAGTGTCTATTATAAAATCATTAAACTCAATAGCTTGTGTTTTCTTATATTCTATAAGTTGATTTTTCAAACTTTGAGTTAATGTTGTTTTTCCAGCTCCAATGGAACCTATAAGCATTACTTTTTTCACTAATATCTCTCCTATGATTTAGTAATTTTAGTCGTTGTAAAACTTAATATATTTTCAAGTACATCACAAACTTCTTTTAATGCTGCCTCAACACTTGAAACATCTCCAGTAATAACTAAAGAACCACTAAATCTATCTAAAAATCCTACCTCTACTCCAGCACCTTTTGTTGCTACGTCTGCAGCAATTATAGCTGCTTCACTTGGAGTAATTGTTAAAATTCCTATAGCCTCGCAATTTTCATCACTTAGCCCTAATTTTTTATATATTGATTTATTAGGATGTGCTATTAAGTGAGCTAATGTTACCTGTTTACCTGGTACATATTCCTGTATAACCCTTTGTTTTTCTTCCAAACATCTCACTCCATTTCCTAAAAAATTATAAAAAGCCCCTAAAAAAATTACAAACATTGTATTTTTTTAGGAGCTCCATTGCTCTTAATAAAAATTGTACGCCATTGCACAATTAAAATTTATTTAATTTATGTTATTATTATATAATTCCAAAAACTAATTGTCAATTATTTTTCGAAAATATTCTTTAATTGGAAAACTAAAATTATTTTCCTTCGTAAACTACTTTAAATACTTCTTTAAGTTCAGTTGGATTAGGGTATCTTGGATTAGTTTTAGTACATCCATCATTTATTGCTATATTAACAATATCTTCTAAATTACTTTCAAAATCTTTTCTTTCAACTTTAGCTTCTTTTAATGATGATTGTATATTTAAGTTTCTTTTTAATGTACAAATAGCTCTTATTAAAGATTTAACGCCCTCTCTAGCATTGTTACTGCTTGTTAAATTTAAGAATTTAGCTATTTCGGCATATCTTTTAGCTGTATCACTATACTCATTTCTGTTGAATTCTTTTAAATTTGCGTTATATTCTATAACATAAGGAAGCAATATAGCATTTGCTTTTCCATGTGGAATATGGAATCTTCCTCCTATTATATGAGCCATACTATGATTTATTCCTAATGATGCATTAGTAAATGCCATACCAGCTATACATGAGGCATTATGCATTTTTTCCCTTGCTTCTAGATCATTTCCATTTTTATATGCTCTTTCTAAATAACCAAAAACTAATTTAATAGCTTTTTCAGCTAAAGCATCACTATAATCTGAGCTTTCTGTAGATACATATGCTTCTATAGCATGAGTCAATACATCCATTCCTGTATCTGCTGTTATAAAATTCGGAGCAGTTTTTACTAAATTAGCATCTAATATAGCCATGTCTGGCACCATAGCCTCATCAACCAATGGATATTTAACGTTAAATTTTTTATCCGTTATAACAGAAAATGATGTTACTTCAGAACCTGTTCCACTGGTAGTTGGTATTGCTATAAATAATACTTTTTTGTCTGTTTTTTCTGAGTGTAATCCTTTATTTATCATATTTCTAAAATAACTAATTGCTTTTGCTGCATCAATTGCAGACCCTCCACCTAATGTTATTACAGCCTCTGGATCAAATTCATCCATAGCTTTAATTCCTTTAGATACTATTTCAAGTGGTGGATCTGGAACTATATCAGAAAAAACTTTATAATTTATTTTTGCAGCATCTAAATGATCTGTCACTTGATTTATTGCTCCTGATTTCACCATGAAAGGATCTGTTACTATAAATGCTTTTTTACAATTAATTTCACGAAGTTTTTCTAATTTTCCAACTCCAAAATAAACATTTGGTCCAACTTTAAAGTTACCCATATTTTCACTTCCTAACAATTTATTTTAAAAAACAAAAGCTCCCTAAGAAAATTCTTAAGGAGCATCATTACTCTTTTAAGTTTGCACATCATTGTACAAACATTTTATTTATTTTTTATATTTTATATTTTATAATCATATTTATTCCATGTCAATACACACTATCAAGTTATATTAAAATTTATTTTTATCGATTACCTCTTTTAGTTTGTCTGGGCAATTAGTTATTATCCCTTCAATTTTATATTTTATAAATTTTTCCATGTCTTTTTCGTCATTAATAGTATATAAATTTACGCCCATTTTTTTATTATGACATTTTAATATTTCCTTTTTGTCTGCAAATATATAATTAGGATGTATATATTCAAATTTATCTATTTTATATTTTTCCAAATCACTAACTATATATTCACAAAGAGCAGCAATTTTTATTTTAGGATATATTTTTTTTAATTCAATCATTGAATTGTGATTAAAACTTGAGACAATTATATTATCTTCAACTTTCTCATTTAATATTTCAAATAGTATCTCTTTTTCTATTCCTTTATATGGAATTATAGAATTTTTTATTTCTAAATTTATTTTTATATTTTTATCTTTAACATAACTTAAAAATTCTTTTAATGTAGGTATTTCTATATTTTTATATCTTTTATCCTTAAATTTACCTGCATCTAATTTTTTAAGTTCTTTATAAGTATAATCACATACCAATCCTACACCATCAGTAGTTCTATTTACATATTCATCATGTATAAGAACTAAAACTCCATCCTTCGTTCTTTGTATATCCGTTTCTATTCCAGTACATCCCATTTCTAATGCTTTTTCAAATGCAAGCATAGTATTCTCTGGATATATGAAACTCGCTCCTCTATGGGCATAATTTATAATCACTTTAAATCACCTCTAATATTAACAACTATTTTAATATAATTATAGTAAAAATTTATAAATTAATTGATTTTTTATTTTTTAATTATTAGTACAGATGATTTAAATTTTTGACCTTGCATAGGAATTATATCTAGTTCATTGAATTCTCCAATTGATTCTCCAATTTTTTCATTTTTAAATTCAGAAAAACCTATCTTTTTATATATTTGTAAAATTAATTGCTCTACAGACACAATTTCTGGATTTGGAAAATTCATATTAGCTGTAGCTATTGCTTTTAATTGATTATAATATTCATCTTTATCTGATACTAAAATTCTAGCGTCTAATACTAATCCTTTCCGTCTTAAAATTCTATAGCTTTCTTGCATAACTCTAGGTGATGATTGTGCCATATTGGGAAATCCATAATATGACGTTATACAATCAAAAGCACTATTTTTAAAGGGCAAATTTAAATAATCACATGCAATATAGGTAATTTTAGCTTTAGGGTTAATTTTTTTTATCATTTTCCTATTATACTTTAAAACGGCAAAGTTTAAATCCAATGATACTATATTAGGATTATGGGAAAATTTTTCAGCCATTCCTTCTAGAAGTATACTTCTACCAGAAGCTATGTCTAATATATTTTTATATTTTTTCTTCTGTATAATAGCATTCATATATTGTTTGGATAAATTTTGGAAATTCCTTAAATTGTTAGGAGTTTTATTTTCAATAGCTATATTAATATTTTCAAAATCTCTTTCAAAATAAAACTGTGCTAAATTAGATACATTTTTATTTTCTTTATAATGAAAATCTATAATCCCATGTTTTATATAAAATTTATGATTTTTTTCACAATTTAAAGTTCCTTCAATTATTTCTTCTCCTTCTTTTAAGTAAATTTTTCTTATATTAATCTTACTTCCACATCTAGGACAAACTAAAATATCTTCTACTTCCTTATACATACATACCCTCCTAATAATTATTTAGTTTGTACATAAAATTAATTATTGTTTTTACATACCTACTCACTATATATTTATATTAAACAACAACATCATTTGTTACATTTTTTTACAATATAAATTTAAAGTATTATAGTTATTTTTAAGAGTAATAACATTTATTTAAATTTCTAATGATTTTTTTTGTTTATTTGTCGCAATATTTTACATTTTTTTCACTGCTACTTTGATATAATTTTATATTATTACGATTTAAGGTGAGGATTTATGATAAATGATTATATAAAAGGCGAAACATCGGATTTATTTGAAACCATTGACGATTTAGACGAAATGGGTTTCTTTATATATGAAGTTCTTTTAAATACATTTGTACTTTCAAAAGGGTTATGTTCTATTTTATCTATAGAAAATACTAATAATTTTTCTTTTGATGAATTTATGGATAATTATATACACGAAGATGACCATTCCCTTATAACTTCTATAACTGCAACTCCTTCTGTTCCCAAATTTAAATTTAGGTTTAGACTAGTAGATAACTTTGGATTTATTCGTTATGTAGAAGCAAGTGGCAAAGGTATATTTGATAATGATAATAACTTAATAAAGTATTCAGGCATTATTAGAGATTTATCAGAGGAAAAATATTATGAGATGAGATTAAAATTTGCAGATAAACTTTTCTCAGAACTAATTAACAACTCCTATCAAATAGTTTATTCAATGTCTGAAGATGGATATTTTACTTCTTGTTCATCTAATGCATTTAAATATTTAGGTTATACTGTTAATGAAATTATAGGACAACATCAATGTATTTTTACAGACGATGCTACTAATGATATATTAACTGATTTAAGAAAAAAAGCCATTGAAACTGGTAAACCTCAAGAATTAGTTGATTATAAAATTTATCATAAAGATGGCTCTGTAAGGTTAAATACTACTACTTTGTTTTATATAAAAGATAAATACTTAAACACTGGAATGTTTTGGGGTGTTGTTAAAGATATTACAACCACTAAAATTATAGAAAATAAATTAAGTGAGAATGATAAAAAACTAAAGGACAGAGAAGAGTGGGAAAAAATCAAAAATGAATTTATCGCAAATATTTCCCATGAATTACGTACACCTGTAAATGTAATTTATTCTTCACTGCAACTTTTTGACTTATATATAAAAAATCAAGATGATTTGCAATTTAAAGGTAAAATTTCTTATTATTCTAAGATAATGAAACAAAATTGTTTTAGACTACTTAGACTTATAAACAATTTAATAGAGTGCTCCAAATTTGATGCTGGTATAGTTAACTTAGAAACCTACAAACTAGATTTAGTTACTTTAACTGCAAGCATTTGTTCATCAGTAGAAGAGTATACTTCTAAAAGAAATTTAACTTTAAATTTTAATACTATTATTCCATTTGCAATAATAGAAGGAAACTCAGAAAAACTTGAAATTGTTATTCTTAATCTTTTATCCAATGCTATAAAATTTTCAAAAGATTGTGGAACTATTGATGTATCATTATATATAAAAGAAAAAAATGTAATTTTATCAGTAAAGGATAATGGTATTGGAATTTCTAAAGATAAACAATCTAAAGTTTTTGATAGATTTATCCAAGCTGATCCTCTTTTCACAAGAACTAACGAAGGCAGTGGGATTGGACTTTCCGTTGTTAAATCTTTAGTAGAAACCCATAATGGCACCATTGACCTTATTAGTGAAGAAAATTTCGGTAGTGAATTTATTGTTACATTTCCACTAATTGCTACTACAAAAAATGATTTAGATAAAATAAATAGAGTCATCCATACTAATCATGCTGATCAAATAAATATTGCATTTTCTGATATTTATGATAATTAAAAAACGCTACCATCTTTTATGTAGCGTTTCTTTTAATTTCTATTTAATTTTAGTATTAATTTATATACTTCTTCTCCTTAAAACATCATAGTAAAATAAATTTCTAACATATGTACTAGATTATAATCTATTTATCTAATAAAATAAGCCATTAGAAAGCTTACTTAATTTATAAATATGTATGGTATTAATAATGATACTCCAAAATTTAATTTAGTATTTCTGTTCTAGTCAATTACACATTATAAGTCATAACTATATAGAATCCTGTTCCCTTATATCAATATAATCATTTTTGCAAATCCTTGCTTCTTCAAAAGTTGCCATATTCTCCATAGTATATAATGCTGCCTCCATTATATTAAAAGCCAATGGGCATCCAGATCCCTCACCTAATCTCATTTTTAAGTTTAATATAGGTTCTAGTTTTAATTCTTTCATAATATATATAGCTCCTGGCTCTGCTGATAAATGTGATGGAAACATATAATCTTTACAATTTTCATTCAATCTTTGTGCACAAAGTGCTGATATTGATGCTATAAATCCATCTATAACTATAGGAATTCTATGTTTTGCAGCCCCTAAAAAGCATCCACAAAGTCCAGCTATATCATATCCTCCAACTTTCCCAATAACATCTATTATATCATTTTTATCAGGTTTATTTATCTCTATAGCTTTCTTAATTACATTTTTCTTATGATTTAATTGTTCATCTGTAAGTCCAGAACCTTTTCCTGTCACCTTATCCACATCTAGTCCAGATAATACACTTAAAACTGCTGCACTTGTAGTTGTATTTCCTATTCCCATTTCACCAGTTCCAAGAACTTTATATCCTTCTTTTGCTAATTTATCTACAATTTCAATTCCTGATTCTATAGCCTTAATTGTTTGCTCTTTCGTCATTGCAGGTTCTTTTGCCATGTTTTTAGTTCCATAAGAAATTTTTCTTTTTAAAATTTTTTCACTATTCATATCACATTTTATACCTAAATCTGCTATTGTAAGTTCTGTATTAGTAAATTTAGATAATGCACATACCCCTGTTATACCCTTAACAAAATTATAGGTTACAGTTTCAGTAACTTCTTGTGGACATGTACTTACTCCTTCATCTACTACACCATTATCTCCACAAATAATTATTATGTTTTTCTTAGATAACGTATTATAAACATCACCAGTTATACCTGATATTTTTACTGCTATCTCCTCTAATATTCCTAAACTTCCTATAGGTTTTGCTAAAGCATCTAATCTTTCCTTCGTTTTTATCATTACTTCCTTATAACTAGGTTCGATGCACTTTAATGTATTTTGTAAAATTTCCATAATACCCTTCCCCTTAACATATAAATTTATATTTTTAAATATTTTTTATTTGCCAATCTATTTGTTGCTTATTTAACGCAAGTAATATTTCATTTGCTTTTCTAAAATGATCACATCCAAAAAAACCTCTATTTGCTGATAATGGACTTGGATGTGCCGCCTTTAATATATAATGGCTTTGGTTAGTTATTAATTCAACTTTTTCCTTTGCATTATTTCCCCATAATATAAAGATAATAGGATCCTCTCTTTCATTTAAAATAGATATAATTTTATCGGTAAATATCTCCCAGCCTTTATTTCTATGAGAATTTGCTTCTCCACCCCTTACAGTTAATGATGTATTAAGCAATAATACACCCTGTTTAGACCAATCTACTAAAAATCCATTATTAGGTATGTAGCATCCTAACGTATTATTTAATTCTTTATATATGTTTAAAAGTGAAGGCGGTGTTTTAATGCCTTTCTCAACAGAAAATGCTAAGCCATGTGCCTGATTAGGCCCATGATATGGATCTTGACCTAATATTACTATTTTAGTATCCTTATATGACGTCAACTTTAGCGCCTCAAATATTTTATATTTATCTGGATAAATTGTATGATTATTATATTCTAATACAAGGAATCCTCTAAGTTTTTTATAGTATTCTTTTTCAAATTCTTCTTTTAATAATTCATCCCAATCATTATTAAATAGAACCATAAATCTCATTCCTTTCTTAAACTTTATTTTATTTTTTTATATACTAAAATTATAAACCAATAAATTGTTTTTTGCATAAATATTTTTATTTCCAATCACCATTTTTTGTAAGGTGCATATACTGATTTTAGAAACACTAATTAATGAGGTGCGATATGTATTTTAGGAATAATTCAGATAATTTAAATAATAAAAGTAACATATTAACCTTTGTAAGGTTATTACACGCATCTCCCGATGCGCCACCAGTAGATGTTTACGTAAATAATTTACCCTTAATAAAAGATTTTCATTATAAAGAATTCACAAATTACGTTAAACTATTACCTGGAAAATATAATATTAAAATTGTTAAAAGTAATAATGCTAGTGAAACTTTATATGATACCATTTTGGATATTCCTGAAAATAAAATTTTCACAATAGCTGCTATTGGAAAATTTCCAAATGATTTCGAACTATATCCAATTATAGAAAGCTATACTGGACCTGTTAATGATAATGAGGTAAAAATAAGAATAGTAAATTTAATACCTGAAAGTCCAAATTTAGATGTATCACTTAACGATAATGAAATAACTTTCAATGATTTAATGTATAAGGAGGTAGAAAATTATAAAGAAATACCTCCTAAAAAATACAGTTTTGATATAAAATTTCAAAATACAGACATTACTATGCTTTATATACCTAATGCACTTTTAAAACCTACTAAATTTTATACATTATATTTGGTAGGAATATTAGGTACTAAACCAGGTGTTGAAGGTTTAATTCCATTAGATGGAATTACATATTTGAACCATTATTCAGATATGTAAATTTTTTAGCAAGTATCTTTCAAACTGATTATAACAGTTTGAATTTCCCCCATAAAAAATTTATTTAATTTAATATTATTTTATGATTTAGACCTTATAAAGGTCTTATTTTTTTATATTTACCTAAATTATATAAAAAAACACTAATAATACAAAATTAAATGTATTATTAGTGTTTTTCGTTACTCATACAAATCTTTATATATTATTTTAAATACTTCTAATGCCTCTTCTATTCTATCTTTAAGCAAATATTTCTTATGATGTAGTTCTTTTTCGCCTTCCTCTGTTAAATTATATATCTTTTGCATCTTCTTTTTTGAATCATCCCAGTTTCCCACTATAAGCTTTTTCTTTTCTAATTTTTTTAATAGTGGATATATGCCCCCTGTACTTGGGACCCATTTTCCATTAGTTCTTTCACCAATTTTATTAGATATATCATTTCCATTAGTTGCACCAATACTTAATATGTATAATACATATATTGGGAGCAAACCTTTAGTAAAAACTTGACCTACAGCTTCTTTTTCCTGTTGAACTTTTTTTAATTCATTCAATTTATTTTTATATTCCTCATATAATATACGCTCTTCCTCTTTTATATCCTTTATAGTAGCCATTTACTAAACCTCATAAAAAGCTATTCCTAAAAGTCCTGGACCTGAATGTAATCCTGCAACTGGGCTTATATCTCCACTAAAAAATATGTTATTAATATTAGGGTGATTTGATATTTCTTGTAAATACTTCTCTGCCTCTTCTTTGGCATCTCCATTACCTATATATACATCACACTTTTTATCATCTAATATTTTTTTACCTATTGATAACATTTTATTTATAGATTGTTTTCTTCCTCTTGCTTTATCATAAGTAGAATATTCTCCTTCTTCATCAACAAGAACTATAGGTTTTATATTTAATAATTCACCTATTACACCTGCAACTTTTCCTATTCTTCCACCTTTTTTTAAATATTCTAATGTACCTATTATAAAAAATGTTTTTATCTTGCTTCTAACTTCTATTAATTTTTCTACAATCTTCTCAAATTCTAATCCACTATTTATCATTTCTCCAGCTTCTTTTATTATAATAGTCTCTGCACATGATATACTCTTTGAATCTATTACTTCAGTCTTTATTGTTGGATAATCCTCACTTACAAGCCTTAAAGCATTATTTAATCCTGACAATTTGCTTGATATTGTAACTGCTATCACATGTGTATATCCTTCTTTTTCCAGCTGATTAAAAAGTACTCCCATATCTTTCATAGATGGTAATGAAGATGTAGGTGACTCCGTATCTAAAACTTTGTAAACATCATTTAAAGTTATATCTACTCCATCTCTATAATCCTTATCTTTTATAATTATTCTAAAGGGTAATACTTTTACATTGTATTTATCTATTACATCTTTTCTTATATCAGATGCACTATCTGTTATTAACGCTATTTTATTCATAAAAGTCCTCCTAATAGTATTTATATTATTTTACTAGTATTTATATTATTTTACCTATAATTTATTATATACTATTTCATACCTAATTATCAATAGTGATAATTAGCACTATTGATAATCATCGCTACTGATACACTTTAAATATTTATTATATTACAAAAAGACAAAGGCCTTAGCAATATATAATTACCACGACCTTCATCTTAACACATTAAATTAAATATAATAAATTTACTTGTTTAAGGCAAATTCTAAACTATTTTCACCAAAAAGTCTATACTTTACAATAAATTTGTTTGAAAATTTACTTTGAATAAATTTTTTTTATTAAAATTTACTTATTTTTTCAAAATTAATTTTATATTTTCATATAAAGATTCTTTTGATTCTGACACTATAAGCTCACCATCTACTCTAGCTATAAAATCCC
The DNA here is from genome assembly GCF_001573875.1 of Clostridium sp. ATCC 25772. NCBI lineage: Bacteria > Bacillati > Bacillota > Clostridia > Eubacteriales > Clostridiaceae > Clostridium > Clostridium sp. ATCC 25772. Next base: position 3,627 of record NZ_LFRG01000037.1, on the reverse strand, counting down.
AACTACATTTATCACAAGCTCCTATGCACTTATTTATTGTCGTTTCATGCTCTGGAAATTCTTTATCTATTCTTTCTTTTACATATTCAAATCCTGCATTACAAGCACAAAAACTTATTCTCTTTTTATTCATAAAAAGCTCCTTTTATATCATAAAAAATACCATTAATGCTAAAACCTCTGCTAATTCATTAACAGCACCTAAGGTATCCCCTGTTAATCCATTAATTTTAGAATTACAAAAACAATTAAATCCATATGCCATTATTAATACAGCTAATGTTATTGTGCAAGCCTCTCTAACATTTATAAAGATCAGTTCTAATGCTATAACTAATATTATAGTTAATACTAATTGACTTTTTTTTATTTTTCCTATAAATATATTTCCACTACCATTTTCTTTCGCTGGTTTTCCTATGGTAGAAATAAACACTATAGCCAATCTTCCTACAACTGGTGCAACTATTATTAATTCTGGAATGGAACTCTCTATTGCCAAACTAATTAAATTATATTTAAGTAATATATCCATAATTATAGCTACACATGAATAAACTCCAATTTGGCTATCCTTCATTATCTCTATAATTCTTCCTTTTCCACCTCTAAAAGCGAAGAAACCATCACATACATCGCCTAGTCCATCCATATGTAATGCACCTGTTAGTATAGCCGATGTTATTAATACTAAGATAGCTACTATTGTTGGAGGGAAAAAGTTTATCATTACTACATACACAACGTACTCTATAAGACCGATTATTAAAGCTATTATTGGGAAAAATATAGATCCCCTTATAAAATTTTCATTTGTGCACTCTAACTCCATATTTATAGGTATTCTTGTAAAAAATTGAACATATAATAAAAAATCATTCATATATTTTTTTATATAATTTTTCATAATACTCTCCTAATTATTTTAATTTTAAAGGCAATCCACAAGCCACAAAATAAACCTCATCACACAATTTTGCGATAAATTGATTAATTGAGCCTGCTATGTCTCTATATATTCTACTTAACTTATATTCTGGTATAAGCCCACTGCCAACTTCATTTGTAACCATTATTAAATTTTTATTACACTCTTTTGCTTTTACAATTAACTTTTCTACTTGAGCCTTTATAAGCTCTTCTATATGATCTGCTTCTTCTAATGATAAATCATCAAAATTTGTTTTTTCATTAAACATTAGATTTGTAACCATTATAGTAATGCAATCTAATAATATATTCTTTTCTTTGCTGTTTTCTACAGCAATATGTAAATCTTTAAACCCTTCATATGTATTCCATTTACTATTTCTTCTTTCAATATGCTTATTTATTCTGCTTTCCATTTCTTTATCTGTTACTATAGCTGTAGCTATATATAAAACATCATTAGTATCTTTAAGTAGACTTTCTGCAAAACCACTTTTTCCACTTCTACTACCACCAGTTACTAAGACTATTTTCCCCATAAATTACACCTACCTTAAAATATTTATATTTAATTATTGAAATAAATTTTACAAAACATTATTGGGTATAATTCCTTCAATAAATAAATTATTATATTCATATTTAATTATTGAAACATCTCCATTTTTAGAAGCAAATTTCCAAAACAATTCCATATTATCATCAGCAATATAACAATATATACTTCTAATTACCCCACTATGGGCAACTATTAAAACATTTTCATCATCTTCTTTTATAATCTTTTGAAAAAAACTTTTTACGCGAAAATACATATCTTTATAACTTTCACCTTCAGGTGGTTTAAAGCCAATCCAATCTTTTCCCCATTCATCGCATTCTTTTGTATATTCTGACTTTAACTCATCATACTTTTTACCTTCAAATGCTCCAAAATTTCTTTCATTTAATCTAGAATCTCTAATAATCTCATCATAATTAAACTTATCACATAATATTTCTTTTGCAGTTTGAATTGTTCTTTCTTTTTCGCTTACATAAACCTTATCTATTTTTTTATCTTTTAAAAAATTTCTTAGTTTTTCACACTGATATATTCCATAATCGGTCAACCCATTATCTATATCACCATAAAATTTTTCATCCTTATTTTCTTTAGTTTCTCCATGTCTAACTAAATATATATTCAATTTATCACCTTCTATGTACTTAAAACTTTTTAGTATTAGTTTATTTTTTAAGATTATAAACTTTAATTTTAAAACTGCCTTACATATCTTATATTACTGTTTTTTCTAATAAAAAACAAGGAACGATATAGTAAAAAATCTCTAACTTTAATTTATTATTATATATAGTGTTCCAAGTTGACTTTTAAAATTATCCATTCCAAAACTTGAATACCCAAAATAGTGAGACATGCTCCGAATCATTTAGAATTCAACACTGTATCTTGTATAAAAATATTTTAAAGTTATTGAATAAATTTAAACTGGAGCTTGTTTCCCTAAATAAATAACAAGAGCAATATAATTATAATTAATCATATTGCTCTTATTATTTATTTTAAACTATTATATATAATATCTAAATTTGACTTCATAGATTCCAAATAGCTTAAATTATCTTCTTTACTATGTAAAGTATAAATAGTAGCAGTTTTTCCATCTACTTCTTTTGCTAAAGTTTCTGACACTTGAGGACTAACTAAACTTTCCATAAATATAGTTTTTATATTTTTCTCTTTACATAAGTCTGTTAACTCTTTCATTTTTTTAGGTGACGGTTCTCCTTCTGCAAAAACTCCCTCAATACTAATTTGATTTAAATTAAAGTCTCTACAAAGATATGCAAAAGTTGCATGTCCTGTAACAAAATTTTTATTAGCTATTGAGTCAAATTTAACTTTATAATCTTTATATAAATTATCTAATTCATTGGCAAACGCAACATAATTTTCTTCATAATACTTACTATTAGCATTATCAAGTTCAACTAAAGCATTTTTTATATTTTCACTTTGAATTTTTGCAGTAGTCAAACCTAACCATAAATGTGGGTCTACACCTAAATTTTCATGAGTATTTTCTGATTCTATATGTGAACTATCACAATTTTCCTCAGATATATTTATAAGATTAACTCCTTGTGATGTATCTATAACTTTTAATTTTTCATTCTTAATTGCTTTTATAACATCCTTACTCCAATGTTCCATACCTGCACCGTTCAGTACTAACATATCTGCATTTTCTAATTTTCTTAAATCTTTAGCTTTTGGTTCAAAATCATGTGGCTCTACGCCTTCAGGAATTATAGTATAAACATTAACCTTATCTTTACCTATTTCTTTTACAAACTCCTCCATAGCATAAAAACTTACTACAACATTTAATTTCCCATTTTGTGTTTCTATTTCTTCTTTTTTACCACTGCACCCTATTAGTGATAAAGTTATTATTATAATCATTGTATACGATATAACTTTTTTAAACATTTATTTTAAAATCCTCCACTAACTTATTAATTACAAATTTTCAATAGGTATTGCAAATCATTTGCGTTTATATTATTATAACATTTGTATTAATATATTCCAATAGTGTTTTTTCTAAATTTAAATTAGGACGTGTCTGAAAACAAAATATCTAAAACTTATTTAGATAAAACAAAAATAGCAGCAATATAAACAAATGC
>NZ_LFRG01000036.1:0-36982 GCF_001573875.1 Clostridium sp. ATCC 25772 | reverse complement strand
TAGTTAAAAGTTAAGAGTGAATAGTGAACAGTTGTGGTTATTACTATTCACTTCGTTCCTAGTAATTCTCAACGTATCTTTTTATAAATTTGCAAAGCAAATTATATTGATAGATTTTTTAAAATCATTTTCAGAAAGTGTTTGTCACTTTCATCCTAAATTCATAATTCATAATTCTTAACTAACTATATTTGCACTTATTTTTCTCAACTGATAACAAAAATTTGATGAATAAATTTAAATGGTCGCTTGTTTCCCTATATTGATAAAAACATTATATAGCTTATAATAACACCTAAAGCACTTCCAATTATAATATATTTATTTGTTTTTTCTTTTTTACTTTTAAGTATAACAATCATTAATATGGTACTTATCATTCCAAAAAACAGTAAATTTTTACTTTGTTTATCACCAAAGTTATAAATAGAACCTTTTATATATAAAACGTCTACTACAAATAATATTAAGAAATTAAACAAGTTACTTCCAACTATATTACCAACTGTTACATTGAAATTACCCATTCTAACTAATGATATACTTGAACTTACCTCTGGTAGAGATGTAGCAATTCCTAGTAATAATGCACCTACTAAACTAGCTGACATATTAAGTCTTACTGATATTATATCTGTTACATATGTTATTGATATACTAGCTATAACAAGCCCTATACTTGTAAATATAAATCTTATTATTATTTGTTTTAATGTTAAACTACATTCTTCTTCAGTAACAGTATCATTAGCTATTTCTTCAAAAGCCATATCTTTTTCACTATTATCATTAATCATAGATTTTACACCTAATACATATATAATTAATATAAATATTGAAGTACAACTTACAGTTAAAATGTTCAAATCTAATATCTTATACATATTTAAAATAATTATTATGTAAATAATTAGAGTATATACTGCAGTATGTTTATGACTAATAGACACCTTTGACTTTTTAAAAGTGCTGAATGAAAACAGTATTAGTATTGAAAGAGTTGTAAGATTAAATATATTACTTCCAAGTATATTTCCTAACGCAAGTCCAGAGTTATCAAAAAACATTGTAGCTGATATACTTGTTAATAATTCTGGCAAAGAAGTAACTGCAGATAATAATACTCCGCCTATAAATGCACCAGAAAGATTAGTAGTTTTATCTATTAAATCTACATAATATGCTGCTTTAATAGATAATAAAACTACCAATATAGCTACAACAAAATAAATTAAATAAATCATGAATATTTCATCCCCTTAAAAACTTTTTATAATATAGAGTTCCAAGTTAAATTTTCAAATTTCTACCTTTAAATCTTGGATATCCCCAAAGTGATATATGGTCTAAATCACTTTAAATTCAAACTTCATATCAAAATCCTATATTAAATTTCTTTTTATCTAACAAATAATTATAACATACTGTTTTATTTTATATAAACATAAAAATAAAGCTATGAATTAAATTTTACAATTTAATTCATAGCTTTTAATTTTACTTTTAAATCATTATGAAGCTTCTACTTCTTCAAACTGACTATTATATAATCCTGCATAGAATCCGTTTGCTTTTAATAATTCCTCATGATTTCCTTGTTCTACTATATCTCCATCTTTCATTACAAGAATTAAATCTGCATCACGTATTGTTGATAATCTATGTGCGATTATAAAGCTAGTTCTTCCTTCCATAAGGTTTTCCATAGCCTTTTGAATTAATACCTCTGTACGAGTATCTACTGAACTTGTGGCCTCGTCTAGTATTAATATTTTAGGATCTGCAATTATTGCTCTTGCAATTGTCAATAATTGTTTTTGACCTTGAGAAATATTATTAGCTTCCTCATTTATAACCATATCATATCCGTCAGGTAATGTTTTTATAAAGTGATTTGCATGTGCTAGTTTAGCTGCTTCTATAACTTTATCATCACTAGCATCTAAATTACCATAACGTATATTTTCCATTAATGATCCACTAAATAACCAAGTGTCTTGAAGTACCATACCGAATATTTTACGTAAATCATTACGCTTAAATTCTTTTACATCATGACCATCTATTAATATATTACCACTATTAATATCATAAAAACGCATAAGAAGTTTAACTATTGTAGTTTTTCCCGCACCAGTTGGTCCTACTATAGCAACCTTTTGACCTGGTTTTATATCAACAGAAAAATTATTAATTATAGTTTTGTCTTCACTATATCCAAAGTTAACATTTCTAAATGAAACAGCTCCTTCTATATCTTCAGTATTACAAGATACCTTTACATCTTCTGTCTCTTCTTCTTCCTCTAAAAACTCAAAAACTCTCTCAGCTGCAGCTGCAGTTGATTGCATTACATTTGCAATTTGTGCTGTTTGAGCTATAGGTTGCATAAATGACCTTACATATTGTGTAAATGATAAAATATCTCCAACTTGAATAGCTTTCTTTATAGTTAGATAACCTCCAAGTATAGTAACCATAACATAACCTAAATTACCTATAAAAGTCATTACCGGCATCATAATACCAGATAAAAATTGAGACTTCCAAGCTGAATTATATAATTTTTCGTTTAAACCGTTAAATTCATCTATTGCCTTTTTTTCACCATTAAAAGCTTTAACTATGTTATGTCCGCTGTATATTTCTTCTACCTGTCCATTAGTGTTTCCTAAATATCTTTGTTGTGATTTAAAATATTTTTGTGATTTTTTAACTATTAAGCCTATAAATCCCATAGATAATGGTATTATTACTAAACTTGCAATAGTCATTTTAACGCTTATAGAAAGCATCATTATCAATACACCTATCATTGTGGTAACTGCTGTTATCATTTGTGATAGAATTTGATTTAAGTTTTGACTTATTGCATCAACATCATTTGTAACTCTAGATAATACTTCACCATTAGTATTTTTATCATAATATTTAAGTGGCATTTTATTTATTTTCTCTGATATTTTTTTTCTTAAATTATAAGAAACCTTTTGAGATATATCTGATGTAATAAATGTTTGTATAAATGAGAACACCGCACTTATAATATATAACCCTACTAAGATTAATAGTATTCTTTGAATTTTATCAAAATCTATACCATTTACACCATTGCTACTAATTTTTCTTACTAAACCTTCAAATATTTCTGTAGTTGCTGTACCTAAAACTTTAGGTCCAATTATTGAAAATGCAGAACTTCCTATTGCAAAAATCACTACAACTACCATAGCTAATCTAAAAGGTTTTAAATAACTAAGCAGCTTTTTCATTGTTCCTTTAAAATCTTTGGCTTTTTCTCCACCAGCAGCCATGCCTCCCATAGGACCACCTCCCATGGATGCCTTGCCTTTATTTTGCTTTCCATTACTCATGAGTTAATTCCTCCTTTGTAAGTTGGGATGCAGCTATTTGTTTGTAAACCTCACAGTTTTCTAACAATTCATCATGTGTACCTATTCCTACCATTTTTCCTTCATCTAAAACTATTATTTGTTCAGCATTAATAATTGTACTTATTCTTTGAGCAACTATAATAACTGCACTTTCTTTTGTTTCAGATTTTAATTCTTTACGAAGTATAGCGTCTGTTTTTAAATCTAATGCTGAAAAACTATCATCAAAAATATATACTTGAGGTTTTTTAGCAATGGCACGGGCTATTGATAGCCTTTGTTTTTGTCCACCAGAAACATTACCTCCACCTTGTGCTATATGAGATTCAAAACCTTCTTCTTTTTTACTTATAAATTCCATAGCCTGTGCGATTTTACAAGCCTTTTCTACTTCTTCTTTTGTTGCATTTTCAGCTCCATACTTTATGTTACTTTCAATAGTTCCAGAAAATAATATTCCTTTTTGAGGAACATACCCTATTTTTTTTCTAAGATCTCCTTGTTTGATGTCTCTTATATCTACGCCATCAAGTAAAATTTCTCCACCTGTTATATCATAGAAACGAGGAATTAAATTTATAAGTGTTGACTTACCACTTCCTGTACTTCCTATGATAGCAGTAGTTTTACCTGGTTTTGCAACAAAATTTATGTTGCTTAAAACATTATCTTCAGCATTTGGATATTTAAAAGATACATTTTTAAATTCTATGTTTCCTTTGTTCTTAGTTTCCTTACTTACATTAGGATCTTTTATTGAAAACTCTGTAGTTAATACTTCATCTATACGTTGTGCAGATACAGATGCACGAGGAAGTATTACTGATAACATTGAAATCATTAAGAATGCCATTATTATTTGCATTGTGTATTGTATAAATGCCATCATATCTCCAACTTGTATTTCAGATGCATTAATTTTATTTGCTGCAACCCAAACTATAAGTATGGTTATAAGATTCATTATAAGCATCATAAGTGGCATCATCATAGTCATTATACGATTTACAAAAGTATTTGTTCTTCTTAACTCTGTATTTGTTTCATCAAATCTTTTTTCTTCTGTCTTTTGATTACTGAACGCACGAATAACTAACATTCCTGTAAGCATTTCACGAGTTACAAGATTTAATTTGTCAACAAGTTTTTGAACCTTTTTAAATCTAGGTACTGCTAAACCAAATAATACAAGCACTACTGATATAATAGCTAATACTGCAACTCCAATAATCCAAGCCATAGATGTATCAGTGTTTAAAACTTTTATAATTCCACCAATTGCAAGTATAGGTGCATAAAATACCATTCTTATAAGCATTACTGTAACTGTTTGTATCTGTTGTATATCATTAGTACTACGGGTTATAAGTGATGCTGTGGAAAATTTATCGAATTCTGCATTTGAAAAACCTACCACTTTTTCAAATACTTGTCCACGCAGATTACGGCCCATACCTGCAGCAATTTTTGCTGCTATAAATCCTACTGCAACTGTAGCTACCATGCTTAATAATGCTATTGAAAGCATTTTAGCTCCAGAAGAAAATACATAATTAGTTTGCATTTTATCTGTATCTATTCCTATTTTATTATATTCATCCTTTATAAAATAAATAGATGCTTGAGTATACATATTTTCATCTATCTCTGCAATTTTCTCATCCATTTGAGTTTTTAAATTAGAAAATTGTTCTTTAGGTATACTATTAATTAATGTATCTACATCCATATCTTTTGGTACATTAGGAATACTCTCATTTTTAATAGCCATTTCTAGTGCAGAAATGCTCATAATAGATTTTGACATTATTGTATTTAATGAATCTATTGTAGCTTCATCTTTGATATCTTTTAATTCATATACTGATTCATCTTTTAAAATTGGATATTTATTTATGTATTTATCATATTCATTTTTATCAAGATTATCTTTGCTTAACAATTCATAATTGTCCAATACTATTTTTTTATCTGCATCATCCATAAATAATGTTAAATTATTTAATTGACTTTCACGAATTGATTTTGGAATAGCATTTTCAATTCCTCCTTGTTGGATTCCTACATTTACAATCTTTGATGTATAATCTGGTAACGAAAGATCACAAACTGCTTGAAGTGTCAATAATAAAACAACTGCGACTATTGACATAAAAAATGGTTTTAAGTACTTTACAATTTTAAACATAAATCTTCCCCTTTCTTTTAAATCGTTCTTATATGTAATTTAAAACTTACTAATTATAAATATAAGTTCATTTTCAAATAATAGCTTACCTATAACTAATAAAATTTTATTATTTGTCACCACCTTTATAGTATTGATTATTTTATAATTATTATTTATATCTATGATTTTTTTTAATTTTGGTATATAATAATTATAGTTTTTAATAGTTGTGTTTTTTAATAGTTATATTTTTTAACTATTATTTTCTAAGTATATATCTCATAAAAAAGAAAGTCAATAAATTTTTTATATTTTTTCGATTGTATAAATATGTAAGATTAATTAAAATAGGGTATAATGTTAAAGGGAGGAATTTTTAATGAATAATAATAAAAATCTAAAATTAATTGCTAAGGATTTTTTAACTATAGTACCATTATTTCAAAAAAAACTTGTAAAAAGAAATTGTAACTTTTCTCAAGATAATCTTAATCATTCTCATTTTCAAGTAATGGCTACTTTAAAATTCTATGGTAAGCAGCCTATTTCTGAGGTTAGTAAAAGACTTTTTATATCTATGCCTAATATGACTAAACTTCTAAATAAGCTTATTGAAAAAGAAATGGTTGTTAGACTTCCTGATGATAAAGATAGACGAATAATCAATATAGAATTAACACCAAAAGGTGAAAAATATCTTGATGAAAAATATAATGAAGTATTAGATACTTTAACAAGTAAATTTTCTACATTATCAGAAGATCAAATAGACAAGTTAGCATTATCTATACATAATTTAAAGGAAGTTCTTACAGCAATAAGTTCTGAGGATTAATTTAAGCTTATACTTTACAACTAAATTATAATAAAAAAATTGCAGAATTCATTTTATAATCTTTTATCTTATAAAATGAATTCTGCAATTTTTTATTTAATTCAATATAATTCCGAACTTTTTAATAACATGTTATCTTATATCTAAATAACCATATCCATTATTTGTTATATTTCCATTTGTGGTAAATTCTATAGGGAATTTAAAAAGTGGTCCATCAAAAACAAAAGTGTGGTATTCTCCGTTTTCTCCACAAGGATCAGCACCTGTACTTTTTATTTTCCCAACTAAATCTTTAGTTAAGACTTTTCCTAAATAACCCTCATCTAAATATTCTAATTTAACATTTTTCAAAACCGCTTTAAACCCAGTTTCTATAAATTCATAGGTTATTTCTTCCCTATTACCTTGCCATAATGGGAAAATAGCTTCTATACCAACTTTTTCACATCTTTCACTACACCACTGTCTATGTTGTTCTATATCTATATCACCAAAAACACAAGCAGTTACGCCTTGTTCTTTTGCCTTCTTTAATGCATTTTCAAAAGTTGCTTCATACTGATTTCCTTTACACTTTACTAACATTAATGGAATATTCATTGATTCCGAAACTTTTTCTAGCATTGGTTCTGGAATTCCATGAAACCAACTTCTATTTAGACTCTCATCAACTGTAACTAATAACCCACTTGGAATATGGCCTTGATTAACCATTTTATAAAGTGCTAATGTACTATCTTTTCCACAACTATATGACATAATAAATTTCTTTTTCATAATGCTTCTCCTACTTCCATTTCTCTAAAGCTTTAACCATAAATTCTTTTATGTTCAGTCCATAAACCTCTTTAAGTCTTTCCTCTTCTAATACATCACTGCAACTACCTTTAGCTATAATATGTCCTTCTTTAATCATTATTACTTCTTCGCTAAACATCTGAACTAAATTTAAATCATGTAACACACCTATTACTGTTTTATTCTTTTCTTTAGTCCATTTATTTATATGTCCTAATATTTCTATTTGAGATTTTAAATCTAAGTGATTTGTTGGTTCATCAAGTAAAATTATATCTGGATCCTGAGCAAAAGCTCTTGCTAAATATACTCTTTGAAGTTGACCACCAGATAACTCTGTTATCATTTTATCCTTTAAATCTAATAATCCTACATTTTCTATACAGCTTAAAACTAATTCTTCATCATCTTTTGAAAGCTTAGAAAATATTCCATCAAAATGTGCATATCTTCCTAAAGCTACTGTTTCAAAAACTGTATAAGGAAAATAAATTTCAGATGTTTGTGTCATAAAAGCAATCTTTTTTGCAAGTTCTTTTCGTTTTATTGTCTTTAATTCTTCTCCATCTATATTTATTTCACCTTTATACTCTATAAGATTTGCTATTGCCTTTAGCATAGTAGTTTTTCCACAGCCATTAGGTCCTACTATAGATAAATTTTGACCTCTTTTTACTTCTATAGATATATCTTTAACTATATCAAAACCATTGTAACCACAATATAAATTTTTTATTTTCAGCATATTATCACCTATTTCTTTTATTAAAGTATAAATATCCAAAAAATGGCGCTCCTATAAGTGCTGTAATTGCACCTACTGGCAATTCTGATGGTGATACTACTGTTCTTGCAATTAAATCTGTAATTACCATTAATGAACCACCAATCACTATACACATTGGAATTACTATTTTGTGATTAGATCCAAATATTTTTCTTACCATATGTGGTGTTATTAAATCAATAAAACCAATTACACCACTTAGCGCCACTGCAGTTCCTGTTAATATTGCAGTAGCTACAAATAATAACTTTTTTACTTTTTCAGTTTCAACACCTACTGATTTTGCCTGTTCTTCTCCAAAACTTAAAATATCCATTTCTCTACAATATCTTAAAACAATTGCCATTCCTATTATAAAAAACGGAATGCCTGCTGTAACATATGACCATCCTTTCATTGCAAAAGAACCCATTTGCCAAAGCGTTATTGTTTTTATATCTTCACTAAAAAACGATGAAATTGTTGTTAAAAGAGCATTTGTAAATAATGAAAATACTATACCTGCTAAAATTATAGTGCTATTTGATAAACCTTTGTCTACCTTGCTTGCAAAGGCAATTACTAAAAATACTGTTATTATACCAGATAAAAATCCTATAAACGGCAATGCTAAATTTCCTATAAACGGTATTGAAATATGTAAAACTATGTATACTCCTACACCTAAAGAAGCTCCTGATGAAACCCCCAAAGTATAAGGAGATGCTAATGGATTTTTTAAAACTGATTGAACTACTGCACCACTTACTGCCAATGCTGAACCTACTAAAAATGCTAAAATCACTCTTGGAAGCCTAATAACCCAAATTATTGATACATCTTTAGGTTGTATCCCTGGTTGTAGTGGTATATTAAATAATTTATTTCCAATTATTGATACAATATCACCTATACTAATATGGGAACTTCCTATAGAAGTTCCCATACAGATTACCAAAAATACTATTGGAACAGCCAATATTAGTAATAATTTTTTATTTTTCATATTTATCTGGATATATAGCTTTAGCCATTTCTTTTAAAGCTTTTACTATATTTTGGCTTCCACGTGATGATGCGTTTTGATTTATTAAATAAACTTGTTTATTCTTAACTGCATTAACATTTTCCCAACCTGGACGTTTTAAAATTCCTTCTACTGCATTTGGAATATATTCTTCATTTGTTAATATAACATCTGGATTAGCTGAAATTACATTTTCTTCACTAGGTGCAATCCAGCTATTTTCATTAACAAAAATATTTTCTCCACCTACTGTTTGAACCATTTCATTTAAGAATGTATTATTTCCAAAACTGTATAATCCTGATGCTGATCCTATTTCAAAATAAACTTTTTTCTTATCTGTAATTGATTCTCCTACTTTTTTTATTTTGTCTATTTCACTTTTCATGTCGTCAACAATTTTTTTTCCTTCTTCTTTAGTTCCAGTAAGTTCTGCTAAAAAATTGATATCTTCATATACTCCATCTACGCTATCACTGCTTGGTAAGTATACAACTGGAATTCCTGATTCCTTTATAACCTTAAATGGATCTTCATTTCCTTCTTTATTATGACCTGAAGCTATTACAATATCTGGTTGTAGTGCTATAATTGCTTCTGCATCAGGATTTCTAAAATCTATTTTAGTTATATCTTTTTTAATTCCTTCAACATCAGCTGAATATGTATCAACAGCTACAAGTTTATCACCTAAACCTAGTCCCATTAAAATTTCAGTATTTGATGGCGCTGTAGAAATTATTTTTTCTAATTTTTCTGGCGCTGTGAATTCGTTTCCTTCTCTGTCTTTCATAGTTGTAGTTTTGCTTGAACATCCAACTAATAAGACTAAACTCATTATTGCTGATAATAATACCAATAGAATTTTCTTTGATTTATTCATAATTTTTCCTCCAAATTATATATTTATTAATAATTTTATATTTATTATTTAAAATAAAAAAACACACCCGTAGGTATGCCGTAATACACTAAATTATTTTACTCTTAAAATAAAATAACATAACATGTACCCTAATATTCCACCCACAGAGAACTATAGTACAATTAATAGGCAGGTCTCCCGACTTTGCTTCGTCCTCCATTTTACCTTCCCACAGTTTATACTGCAGTGGCTTATAAAACTTCGTCAGCTTCACGGTTACTGGGTCAGTTGAAGATTCTCACTTCATTCCCTATTAAGAAAAACACCTATAATATAATAATAATTTTTATAATTGTAACAATTATTATTATATTATGAACATATATCTATGTCAATGTCTATTTGTTAAGTATTTTTAAGTATTAGTTACAATTATATAATAAATATTCAATAATTTTACATAAGAATTTAATATTCTTCTTATTTTTACAATAGTTATATATGCTATAATATGTTTATTAAATTTTGTGTAGGTGATTTAATGATAAAAAACTCTAAAAATCATGTTAAACTAACTCGACTTGATGGGCTAAACAATTTAAATTATCTGTTAAGCTATGATGATAAAAACTATTTTTTGAAATGTAATTTTAAAGATAAAAATAAAGACTTTTCTTATGAATATGAACTTTTAACTTTATTAGACCTGAACCACATATGTCCTAAAGTAATCTATAAAGATACTTGTAGCTACACTATAATAAGCGAGTTCATTCCAAATTCACTTATAGATGAATCTACTTGTACAGACCCAAAATTTCTTTTAAGTTTATCTAATAAATTAAAAAGTATGCATAACCTAAAATGTGATTATATATATAATCCCTTTAATGAAATAAGAAAAAAGCTATCTATACTAAAAAAACTCAATTTTAAATTTTCTAATGAATTTATATTTATAATTAGCAAACTTGACGCTATTGAAACCATTTTGTGTAATGATATAAATTATGGTTTATGTCATAATGACTTAAACCCGTCAAATATCCTTTATAAAAATGATGAAGTATTTTTAATAGATTTTGAATTTAGTGGTATGTGGGATATTTTTTATGACATTGCAACATTTTGTTGGCTACTAGACGATAATTCTAGAAAAATATTTTTAATGTCTTATTTTAATAATTTTTCACAGGAATTACATCTTAAATTTAAAAGATATCTTTTTGTAGTTAAACTATGGAATATATGTTGGAGTTATGTAAAATCGTTCTCTTCAACATCTGATTATGATTATAAAAAAGGTGGCGATCTTGTTCTTATAGATCTATATAATGACTTAAAAGACGATAAGTATTTGTAAATACTTATCGTCTTTTATATACGTTTTTTAATTATCACTGCATATCTTATTATCTACCTTGGAGTTGTATAAAATTCCTATTGTAACTACCATGGCACCTAATATTTTATTAATTTCTATTTCTTTATTTATTAAAAAATCAATTATAATACCAGCTAATATCTGACCTATAAATAGCAATAACATACTATAAACCACAGGTATTTTGGGTATTATTATGTTAGAAGTATATACTATAACAACACCTATAATACCACCACAAAATACAAATATAGGTATGTTATTAAATTCCACCGTAGATAATTCAACATTACTTCCTACAATTAAAAGCACTATCATAGAACATAACAGTCCTACAATATAATTTATTAAAGTACTTTGTAATACTCCTATTCTTTTTCCTAGCGATGAATTAATTACCATAGATAAGGTTGTTAAAACTCCACCTATTATTGCAAGTATATACAAATTTTCTCCTCCTATCCTATTGTCATTACTATTAACCCTACTATTATAATAGTAAATCCCATTAATTTTTTAATATTAAACTTATACTTTTTCATTCCAAACAAGCCATAATGGTCTATAAATGAAGAAAATATTAACTGTCCAAATACAGCCAGCGATGTAGTTAATGTAACACCTATTCCCCCTATTGTTATAATATTACTTAAAGTTAAACCTACTCCTACAGCACCACCTAGAAATAAATATTTAGGAACATCTCTTTTAATGCTTACTCTTTCTCTTTTTATTATCATAATTAAAATTATTGCTATTAATCCAACTAAATGAATTATTATAAGGGAATACATTGATCCAACTTTACCTTCTAATTGACTATTAAACGTAATCATAACAGAAATTAAACTTCCTATAAAAAGTGCTAAAATATTATACATTGTTAATCACCCCAATACTATATAGAGACAAGCTCCAATTTAAATTTATTCAATAACCTTAAAATATTTTTATACAAAATGCAGTATTAAATTCTAAGTAATTCAGAGCATGTCTCACTATTTTAGGTATCCAAGTTTTGAAATGGATAATTTTAAAACTTGGAACCCTATATATAGAGACAAGCTCCAATTTAAACTTATTCATCAAATTTTTGTTATCAGTTGAGAAAAATAAGTACAAATATAGTTAGTTAAGAACCTAGAAGTTTAAATCTTCTCACATTAAACTCATATAAAGTTTAAAGATAATAGAAGCATAATTAAGTATTTCAATTTAAAAGAGATAATTAATAATTAAGAGTTCAGGAGGAAGGTAATACCACTTTCTTTTAATCTAATAATATAATTTGCTTTGCAAATTTATAAAAATATACGTTGAGAATTACTAGGATCAAAGTGAATAGTAATAGCCACAACTGTTAACTATTCACTCTTAACTTTTAACTAAAATAATCTGTAAACTATTAGTATAATATTAATCTTAAATTTTCTCATTTGATAAGTTCATAAATTTAAAAGTCAGTTTAAAACCCTATAACTTAATCAAATTAGATATATAATATCAAAATAATAATCTATTATATAGGACATTTGTCCTATATAATAGATTTAAATAGAATTTTTTTAATTTTTAAATTATACAAAGGGGTGTTTTAGTTGAAAAAATCTAAAAACAGAAAATTAATAAATGCTTATTTAGAAAAATACTCATTAAATAAATACCTAAGTGAAAGTTTATCTTTATGTTGCGAACTTCATACATTTGACAAAAATGAAATGATTTGCACTCTAAATGAAGATATGAAATATATATATTTTTTAGTTAAAGGTAAAGCAAAAGTTTATACTCTTCTCTCCACAGGCAAGTCATTACTTATATGCTTTATAACCCCTCTTTCGGTAATGGGGGATATTGAATTTTTGGATAATTCAGCTGCTGATTGTTCTGTGAAAACAATTGAATCATGTCACCTTATAGCAATTCCTATTGATAAAGTTAAAAAACTTGCATATGATGATTCTGTTTTTTTAAGATTTATAATATCCTCTTTAGAAAAAAAGCTGAGAAACAATTCTATTTTTAGCTCAATAAATATGTTATATCCATTAGAAAATAGATTTGTAAGTTATCTTTTATCTTTACCTATTAACAGTAACAATACTGTTGAAATAGATGAATTAACCCATATATCCGAGCTTCTAGGTTCTAGCTATAGGCATTTAAATAGAGTTATTAAAAATCTTTGTGAAAAAAACTTAATAATAAAAGATTCTAATTTAATAACAATTTTAAATATGGATGAACTAAAAAAGTTAGCAAGAGACATATATAAAAATGAAAAATAATAGAAGCTATAAACTATTAAAAATAAATAGTTTATAGCTTCTTTACTACGTTAATTATTTATATATTTAAACTTAACAAAATTTTCACCATCAAATTCTAACATAACAACCCACGGCATTATATTTTTTATTCTTTCAAAATGTTCATATTTAAAAGTTACATCATAATAGTTTATAATAGTGCTTAATGCTGTACCATGAGTTCCTATAATTATGTTATTACTATTATTTTCTCTTAATATACTCTTTAAAGCATTTATATTTCTTTGTTGTACTTCTAATAAACACTCACCATCTTCAATTTTATAATTAAAATCCTTCCACTGATTTTTTGCAAAGCTATCAAAATCATCTAGCCATTTATTACAAATTCTTCTTTCTCTAAAATCTTCTACAATATTAATCTCTAAATTTAACATTTGTGCCACAGGTAAAACTGTATCTATAGCTCTTTTATATGGACTTGAATATACTTTATTTATATCTTTATTCTTAAAAAGCTCACATAAACTTTCACTATCTTTAAGACCTTCATCGGTCAATGGTCTAGTCAGATCATCCAAAATTTTAAAATCTGGTTTTGCGTGTCTTACAAAATATATTTTAGTCATAATGATTTCCCCCTCTATATTGCTTTTTAAAACTACTATTATAATTATATTACCATAACCTCTTCATCCCAGATTACCTCTCTTGTTTCTTTAAAACCTATATTTTTATAAAATTTTTTGTAACAATATTTTTAGGTACATCACTTGTAAAAACTTAATTTTTCCTAACTTACACCTTAAATTTTTCAACAACTTCATGATAACAATTCTTCTATATCCTTTTTTATACTTTTTATCAATCATAAGTCTATTTAATTTCCATCTATTTGTGTCAGGTTAATCTCTATTAAATTTAGTTACATCCCCAATTAATCTAATTTTATCACTATCTAAAATTATACCTCCAGTATCTTTAATAGCATAAACTGTAGTTGTCTTTTCTTCTAATGCTTTTTTTATACAGTTATTTTCCATATCAGTTTCTGCATAATGAACCTCAATATAGAAATTTTCCTTTATTAAACCTAACCCTTTTAAATATATAAATTCAGGATAGTCTTTATCTGGGGATATATAATAATTATTTAATTGCATCAAAGCACCTGCACTTACACCTATAACTATTTTGCTTTCATTTATACTACTGAGTATATCTTTCTCTAAAACATGCTCAACTGCCATATCAGGAAGCCCACCTGTTAAAAATACCACATCACTACTCTTTATTACTCTTTTCATATTCTCTTTAGTATCTTTAAAATAATTAATAAAAGTAATATTTTCTTCACTAATACCTAAATCTATAAAAGGCTCAACTATTTGCTTATAATACTTACCTTTTTCCTTATTATACGCTTTTTCCCAATCTACAGAATTACATATAGCCTCATTACTAAAAGCAAAAGGAATAACTACAACTTTATTATAAGAATGTATATATTCTTCTATGGTCTCTCTAGCCCATTTTTCATGAAAATTATATTGACTTAATAATATATTCACCATAGTTCTTATTCTCCTTTTTACAATATCTTTTCATAGCTTATCTATTAATTTTAATTCAATTATTAATAGAATTTCATCTAATTTATTCAGCAAATTCCTTGATATACTCCTTAAATTGTGAGCCACATCTTGTTAACTCACCCATAACTCTCTCTATTCCTTTATCTGTTTTAAACCAATTACTCTTATTTATTCCCTGTACCTCACATGGACAAATTATCAATTCTGAATTTGGATATGCCCACTTATAATACATAAGACAACGCCTTGCATGAAAATTTTTACAACAAATTATTGCTCTTTTTATATTTAATCCTAACTTATCTGTAACCACACGAGATTTGAACGCGTTTTCATATGTATTTTCAGCATTGTTTTCTTTTAAGATTGTATTTTTATCAACACCATTCTTAATTAAAACATCATAAAAGAAATCCCATTCTGTGTTATATGCATTATTATATTCATCTGTTTTTGATGATGGATTTGGAAAATATCCATACTTAGGGCTATACTTTCCAGAAGGTAAAATGCGTGGGGCATAATTATTTTTCCAAAGTTCTGCTGCTTTTTCCCCTAATTCAGCATAGGACCCTCCAGGTATAAAAATAATATCTGCTTTTTTAAGGTTATTTTCAAAAAATATAAAATTTGTAATATCATTTATAGATTTCATTCTTACCCCCATAAATTACTTAATAAATTTATTTTTAATTTAATATATATTAGATTTTGGGGCCTTGTTATTTTTATAGTAAAATTTTGCTTGTCCCACATCTTTCTCCATTTCACTTAACCTTAAAGCTCTTTTTCCATAGCTAAAAACTCCATTTCACCCTTAACAGTTTTTCCAATGAACTCATTAGTTACTTTAAAATCTAAACTTTTATAAAGCCTAATTGCCCTTTCATTAAACTTAAGCACTGATAGCCCTATAGTTTTTAAATTATATCTTTCTTTTATACAATTTAAAATTGAAGTTAAAAATTCTTTTCCTAGACCTTTGCTTGTTAAACTAGGTCTTAACTGTACTGAAAAAGTTACCTTATCACTTAAATAAATTGCACAATTCCCTACAAGTTCATTTTTATCACTATAAACAGAAAAAACATTATTATCATTTGGAAAATTTTTGACATAATCAATTTTCCCCTGTGAAAAATCATTATCAAAAAATGAATATAGTCCACCATATTTCCATGTTAGAAAATCCTCTCAAACGTATATTCAAGAGACTTTTGTTTCATTAAATATTATTCCTCATACCTAAAAGATTTTTAAATCCGTTTACTACTTCCATATTAAGATATATATAATTAATTTTCATCTCTTAATATAATCTTCTTATTTTTGAATTATTTATTTTAAAGTCCTTTATTGTTAATCACTCCTATAAACTTATAGAAAAAACATACAATTGCGAAAATATTCATACAACTTTCTTCTTGTTAATATTTATTCGATCGGTGATCAAACTTTATTTTTACACTCTTAATCCACACATTTTCATTTTTATTTCTCCTATTTAAATTGAATATTTTTTAAATTATTAAGCATTTCATCATCTATACTTTTATTTGTAAAAATATAGAACATTGGATTCATAAATATATTATCATGATTCGCAATATCTAATTTTTTTGTAACCAAATACACATTATCATCTACACTTATAGTAGACCTTTCCATAGTATCCTCTTTATTTGCATATATTTGAATTTTATCTTCTATATCATAATTTCCATAAAGCAATGATGAACTTGGAAAAATATCACAAAATTCAACTCCAGCTCTATAAGTTATTATTTCATTGCTAGAATCTTTGAATGTGATAAAGTTCTTCATCATATCATTTCCAATATTAAAGAAATTTCTATGACCCAAAAGCATATTTTTCATAAACTCTCCTGTACTATTAATAATTTCAGAAGTATGACATAATACAGGAACTCCTGGCAGCATCAAATAATATTCATTAATTTTCAAGCCTTTATATTGCTCATTTTCAGTTATATTCAAGGATGTTTTTATGCCATGCCATTGATTTCCACATGTATCTGTCATTTTAACAAAGTTTGTTATAACTTTTTCATTTAATAAACTTGTAGATTGAACGTACCAATTTCTAGGTACAGTCTGCATTCCACCAAACCATGGATTATACCATGTTCGCATTTCTGAATTTGGAAACTTACTATGGAGATATTCCTCATTTTTATAGGTTAATGAATATATTCCACTTGTAAAATCTGGAGAGGACTTAATGGTCATCACCCCATTATTTATTGAATAAATGTTAAATCCTTCATATTTTTTTATCTGCGTTTTAAAGTCTACATCTTTAATTTTAAATAAGGCAGAATTCTTTTCAAAAAGTAATGAACCTAAATCTGCTTTAACAGAAATAATATCAGAATCATACTCATCCGCCATTGATGTAAAAACTTCCATGGCCAATGTCATATTTTCAAAGTTTTTTTCTATACAACATACTAATCCCTTTTTTGAGTCAACTTTTATTTTGCCTTTAATGGGAATTTCGTTATATTTTCTTAGTTCTATTGAAGCACCATCTTTAATAAACGGATTTCCTTTATTTATAGATACTTCGCAATCATTAGTTGTGCATAATTTAAGAGTTTTGTTATCTTTTAAATTATCACCTTCAGCGTTGCATATTAACCCCTTCTGAAATGTCTTCAAAGCAAAACTTCTCAAATCTTGCCAAGTTTCGAAAGTTGTTAATGCTACATAAATTGATTTAGTAGTTTTTTTACTTTTTCCATTAACTATGCCAACATTCTCTTCAAGGTACATGTAAGGCCACTCTCCAAAATGGAGAAGTTTGTCTTTATCCCACCAAAGGCTACGTGTATTATTATCATCTCTTGAAAAGATCCAATTTTCACTTAGCAATTCACTTTTAAATGGAGTTGTATCCTCTAAAGCCATATCTGATAACTTAATAAATTTGTTATTATAAGGTATTACTCCTCTACTTAGTTCACCATGATATATTTGTTGCTTTATTAATATTTCCTCATCTGTTTTATTATCACTTAAATTGTATACTTCAAAATAACTCTGAGCAATGCCAGTTATGTGAAGTTTTACTATTAAAGTTACCTTCATTTCACTATAATTGTTAAAAAAATAATCTCCTTTGAGAATCATATGCTCATTTTCTTCATACCAACAAATATTTTCTATTTTCTTACTTAGAAGTTCATTATGATTAGACATTTCAAATTCAGGAGTAAATAAAACTGTTTCTCTAAATTGATTCTTAAATTTTCTAAAGCATATGCAGTTGTCATCTTTAGCTAAAATAACTGAGTATGCACCATTTACAATAATATAATCAGTATTTGTCTCTCCTCCAAATTTTCCTCCTCTTCCTTTAAAAAACTCTATTACATTAGCTTTAAATTCAATTTTTTCTCCACTTTTTAAAATAGCAGTAACATTAATCCACTCTGAATAAACTGTTGGTTTCTTGAGATAGTAAGGTACTTCTACTGAATTTTTTTCATTATCATTAAGTTTAACTTTAAAATCTCTATTCTTAAATTCTATATTATCATTTTTATTAAGCTTAAATTCAAAAGTAGCTTCTTCACATAAGTTATTTTTAATGTTTATATAAAATTTTGAATATTGTCCAGAAACTCTCTCGCTACTTTCTGATAAAATATTTATTTTTGCTGGTAGCCTTGTCAATATTCCGACCTTAAACAAAGCTATTTTATTATTTATGAAAATTTGTGATACAACTGCTGGATATATTTTTTCATCATCAATTTCCTTATCTGAAGACTTAATATAAAACTCACCCTCCACTATCTCTTTTTCATGAACATCTACTTCCTTGTTTAATTGAAATTTTATAGTCTTATCATCTTCACCTTTTATTTTTATTTTTATTGCTTTTCCTGTCTTATTAATTATTTCATAGAACACTTTGTATTTCTTTCCAAACATAAAAGTTTCATCATTAATTATTACAGATACTAAATAATCATCTGTCTCAATAAGTCGTAATCCTCTACTCCGACTTTCAAATTGTAGCCTTAGTTTTTTATTATTTATTTCCCAATTATATTCATAAAATTCATAACCATTCTCTTCAATTCCACTAGGCTCCATGTCCATATTTTGCTTTAAACCACTATACCAATCCTCATTTTCGAAGTATCCTTTAAGAGCTTCTATTTTTAAAATATATGGTATAAAGCTTATGCAATGAGAACATTTGTTCTTTTCCAAGAAAAATCCGCAACGCTTATAAAATGGTATAGATTTCTTATTTGAAGACCATGTATGAAGATCTATCATTGGATAATCGAGTTCTAAAGCTCTATTAACTACAGCTTTAATAATTTCTTTTCCAATTCCATTACCATGACAGTCATATCTTGTATTTAATAACTTTATCCTAA
Source organism: Clostridium sp. ATCC 25772 (assembly GCF_001573875.1). Taxonomy (NCBI): domain Bacteria; kingdom Bacillati; phylum Bacillota; class Clostridia; order Eubacteriales; family Clostridiaceae; genus Clostridium; species Clostridium sp. ATCC 25772. Next base: position 17,456 of record NZ_LFRG01000036.1, on the reverse strand, counting down.
GTGCTTCTTTTTGAGATAATAACGCACAGTAGCCTAAAACCTCTTCATTATTAACAGCAAGAAAAGTATTTAAGTTTGAATTAGCTTTATGCGATTCTAAAATACTTTCCTCAGTTACATTTGCATAACTTCCATTCCATCCTTCAGTACTCATTGTCCACATCTTTGCAATAGCCTTTGCGTAGGCTGGAGTATATTCTACAATTTTCAAGCCATCCATAATCTTGCCCCCTTATGTCATATAGTTATAAAAATATATCCATTTAACTTTTTATAAATTACTTATTGCAATAAAATTTTTTATCTTTAAAGTTACCTACATTACCATATAAATCAATCATCACTTTTAAATATAATTTTGCAATTACTAATCATATTTATTTTCTTTAATCATCTTGAAAATTTATAAATATTTTCATCTGCTATATAGATTAATGAATTATCTTTAAAACCAATCCGTATCCATATAATTACATATAAAATTCAGCGTTTAAATTACTATCATGTATAATTTCTTGCTCCTCCTTATATAATTCATTAGCTAAATGATGTATTCTTAACTTTTTCATAAAGCCTTATTCTATTAATTTAATTATACTTAACCTTAAATATTTTATATATTACCAAAACATTTCAGTATTAAAGTTGAGCAAAACCTTCTAATTTAAACATTCTGTCTGCTTAGGCATAGTCAAATAAATAATAAGCCAGTATTCTCACCTATTTGCCACGAATACTTCGTCGGTAAAATCCAGCCATAGTCCCACTATGACTAGATTTCACCTCCTTGTCTCGTGACAAATATACTTTGAATCTTTGACTTATTATTTCTTTTCATATGCCTTATAAAAATTTATTTTTGGTAAGTATTTTCACAATAATATCCTCTTACTTGAAATCCATTTTTCATATAAAACTTTTGAGCTTTTTTATTTTGAAAATATACATGTAAATAAATTTCATTAATTTTTTATTCAAAAATCTACTCTCAAAAAATCATTATAATTTTCCATCTCAAATTCCAACTTTCCTTCACAATTTAATTTGTAAATTGCAACATCTAAAGTTTTAAATAATTTATTTTTATTAGTCCATTCAATATCTTTTACAACGTGGCATATTATATTTATTACACCACCGTGAGTTACAATTAAAATATTTTCGTTAGAATGTTTATATTTACATATCACATCATCAAACCATCTTTTTACTCTCTTATAAAAATCATCTGGACTTTCACCATTAGGATATTTCTCATCCATTCTTAAAGTATTAAAAAACAATCCAGGATATTTCACTAATGCTTCTTTATTCAACATTCCTGCTAAATTGCCATTGTTCATCTCTCTTAACTCTTTATCAAATTCAACTCTTATATCTAGTTTTTTAACTACTTCATTTGCTGTAGATAAAGCTCTTGGTAAATCACTCGAAATAATTTTTGTTATTTTAAACTCTTTTTGCTTGAAATAAAGAAATTCAGCAAGTTTTTTAGCTTGTTCTTTGCCTTCCGATATCAAATCTAACTGACTCCATCCACCTCTATATCTCTCATCATCTTTAGCATGTCTAACTAAATAAATATTAATTTTAAACCACCTCTGCAATAGTTTTAATACTTTTTCAATTTATTAACAATCAATATGATTCTACTTCTGTCATAAGTAATTCTTCTAAATAATCTGCCCTTGGTCTCTTATCTTCGTTGAAGAAATCCTTTACAGAACTTGAATCTGATTTAATAAAGACTAATGATTTAAATTCTGGAACTACATTGTTCATTTTCAATTTTTTTATATACTTTTTGTATAATTTAATGTACTCCTTCTCACTAATTTTTAATTCAACTTTAAATACTAATCCTATAAAATTATGTTCTCCTCCGCTTTGTATATACTTAGGCTGAACTTTACATATTGTATCAGTATCATATAGATTAATTCCTAATTCTTCATATAATTCCCTTTGTATATTATTATAAATATCAATTTTGCCTTCAATTAAATCCTCATCATCAAATCCTCCTCCACAGCACTGCAATCTATTAGGCAATGCTGTATTACAAGCCATTTCTCCTATAACAAAACTTGAATCTATAGTTTCAACTAATATAGATCCATAAATGACCCTACACCCGTACTCTTCTATATTGTTATGAATTGTGTACAAATAATGAGCATAATCCGTAGATTGTATATATACTTTTAAGTCTTTTCCTATATTTTCTATATTATTTATAGTAAATACAGTTCCCCTAGTAAAATTTCTTCCAGATTTTAATAATTCTTCCCAATGTGCCTCCACTTTTTCGGTTACATAACCTGGCATTATATATTCCTTGTCATATATAATTTCAACATTTCCATCTATTTTTCTTATAAACATTTATTTCACTATATTCCCCTTCTAATTTATTAAGTATTGATTATCTATCTTCTTGATTTACTTATCATATGTTTTATTACCATCTAGTATTTCTACAATTTTATTCATTCTTAAATCTCTTTATCTATATATTATATTTCTATTTCATTGCTATTTTTGTAGAAATATGTAACATATATTGTAACTTATATATACGCATTATTTACATTATTCATAAGAAGTTAACTTATTTATTTCTTTTATTTCTTATATTAAATTTTATTTATATCTTAAATAAAAATAGAGACATCACCACAAATTTCAAAACTTTCATGGCAATATCTCTATTTTTATATAAATATCTATTTACATTTTACATAAGCCTATCTAAAACATATTCTTTAAATTTTTCAAAGTTACCACTTTCTACTGATGTTCCTTTATCTATTTTATCATTTACATAATCATATTCTGCAAAACCATAATTAAATTTAGGACTAGATACTCTAACTTTAGTATCATTGATTGTGTATACAGCTTTATTTTCTAAAACTTTAGTTAGAAATTCTGATAACTCCTCACAAGATTTAACTTTTCCTTTTAAAATCATTTTCAAACCGCAATAAAACAAATTATAAGAACCTCTTAATTCAGTCATTTGTCCATTTCTTATATAGAATACTTTTCCTGTATTATAAAAGTATTTCACCTCATTAAAAGTCATAGTTTTATATTTATCATCAATTATTATTTCTTTATTATCAAACGCTTTTATATTTTTCACTATATTCTCCCAATTAATTGATTGGATTGATGAGTTATCTTCTATTATTTTTTTAAATTTATCAATAGATTTCTCTAAATTACTTTCTTCATTTATTATAGTATCATTTACTAAAACACTAAATTTCCCATTTTCGTATATTAAACTTATTTTTTTATTCATATATTATCTTTTGTGAGAGAATATTATAAGTATCCCCCACTAAAGTTCACCTCCCTATCATATTTCTAATTTATTTTCCCCTTATTTTTTTCCATAAATATAGAAAAAATTTTTCAAGCCCTAATTTTTCACATGAATAATTTCCCATTTTCATAAAAATTCTAATAAGTATTATAAACATGAATAAAGCCATTAAAAACTTTAACCCACCCTGAATATAGTCCATAAAACCTCCTTATTATAATCCAAATAATTAGATATATTATTTTATATAAAAATATAATTGCGTATTTAATACCTACATATTTTTATTTTTTTTAAATTTCCCCTTATTTTATTATATATTTTAAGCTATTCTATTTCATTATTTAGTATATCACTAGTATTATCCATGTGAAACACCTTCAATAGTTTCTCTAAAACTTAAATAAGTTAGATATTTTATTAAAACCAATTCTACAAAAAATTTCTCTTTTAATAAAAGTATAAGTTAAAAAATTATTTTAAAACCTTATATATTTAAAACTATGGATACATAGAAATTTTTAGAAATCATGTTATAATTAGTATATAACTTAACTATAATTATAGGGAAACAAGCTCGAATTTAAATTTATTCAATAACTTTAAAATATTTTCACACAAGATACAGTGTTGAATTTTAAGTGATTCGGAGCATGTTTCACTATTTTGGGCATCCAAGTTTTAAAGGGATTAATTTTAAAAATCAATTTGGAACCCTATATAAAAAAATAAATATTAGACTTTAAGAGTTTATTTTTTATTTAAGATATAAATATATAAAAGGGGAAAAATAATGTATTTTAAAGAGATGAATATTTCAAACATAGAACTCATTGTAGATATGTATGTTACTACTTTCAATTCTCCACCTTGGAATGATGAGTGGACAGTTAAAACTGCTTCAAAACGACTATGTCAAATGATGAATTGTGACGGTGCATATGGTCTTATTGCATATGAAGATGAGTTAATTTGTGGTATGATTTTAGGAAATGAAGAACAATTTTATAACGGAATTATATTTAATATTAAAGAATTTTGTGTTAGAAATGATATTCGTAATAAGGGTTTTGGGAAGATGATTTTGGAAGAATTTGAAAAACGTTTGAAAAATAAAGGGATAACAGAGATTGTATTATTTACCTCAAAAGATGATAGTAATGAAAAGTTTTATAAAAAAAGGGGATTTCATACCTTTGACAAACTTGTTATGATGGGTAAAGAATTATAGAATCCTATGTATTATAAAAAATAATTTAGAGGGTATTTAAAATCACCCTCTAAATTTATCTATATTTGAAATTTAGCTTGTAAAATTATTTAATCTTCTTGTTTTGTCTTAGCAATAACAATTTCTCTTATACAAACATCTTGTGGCTGATTATATGCAAAATCTATGCAATTTACTACTTGCCTTGCTTCTAAACCACTTTCTATAGTTTCTTTCCACTGATTATAATCATGTTTTATATTCTCATCAGTTGTATGTGATAAAAGTGACGTTTCAACAACTCCTGGCGCTATTGTTATAACCCTTACATTGCTACTTGCAACCTCTTTTCTTATATTTTCTGAAATTGCATGAACTGCAAACTTTGTTCCACAATACACTGCATGATTATCAAAAGTTTTTCGACCTGCTATTGAACTTATATTAATAACAGTACCTTCATTTCTTTCAACCATATCTTTTAATACTATACTTGTGCCTGTTAATATTCCTTTTATATTTACATCTATCATATTATCCCATTCAGTATAATCTTGTTTTTCTGGATGACCTAATAACATAATTCCAGCACAGTTTACTAAACAATCAACTTTGCCGTATTTACTTTCAGCTTCTTTTATTGCCTTTTCCATTTCTCCCCTATTTGTAACATCAACAGATTTACATATAGAGTTTTTTAGATTTAACCCCTCCATAATCTCTAGTCTTCTTGATATTAATAAGACTGGATGACCGTTTTTAGAAAACATTTTTGCTGTTTCCATTCCAATACCTGAACTTGCACCTGTTACTACAATTAATTTCTTCATATTTTACCTCCATAGATTAAAATTATAATTTTTTATTGTTTATATAGTTTGTATAAAACTATAGTTTTAAATTCTAATTGCCTTAAAGCATCAATCATTATTTTGGATATCCACCTTTTGGAATGAATAATCTTAAAAATCCACTTGAAATCATATAGTTGCAAATTAATTATACCTATGTTAATTTAATCTTTAAAGTACGCACTTAATTGTTATATAGTAACCTTTAGGTTACTATATAATTCTAAAGTTATTCATTTATCAAGTGAGAAAACTTAAATAAGCTGTCAACTATTAATATAATATTAATCTTAAAACTTATATAAATAAATTTTTTAACGGAGGCTTATATGAATAAAATTAAAGTTGTTTGTGAAATGGAGATAACCTTAAATGTAATTGGTGGTAAATGGAAACCATTAATATTACATTTGTTAATATATGAAGGTACAAAAAGATTTGGAGAAATTAAAAACTTCATAGGAAATATTTCACATAAAACATTAACAAACCAATTAAGAGAATTAGAAACGGATGGACTTATTACAAGAACTGTTTATCCAATAGTTCCACCTAAAGTTGAATATAGTATTACAGAAAAGGGAACTAGCCTATCTAACATTTTAGAAGAAATGTGTAAATGGGGTGAAGAAAATCTTACTGAAAAATATGAACTTATTAATCCATTATGTGAATAATTTCAAGATTTTATATAAGAAATAACATAACATTATAAATAATTTATCATATTATATAATGATAGTATTTATGAGGTTTTATTATGACCGGATTTATTTTATATTTTTTAGCTAGTATTCTTCTTTGTTTTTCTTTTTTTAAAAGTAAAGAAAAGACTAAAATAGCACTTAAGTCTTCTATCAAATCCTTTGAAGCTATTATGCCTCAATTTCTAGGTATAATTATAACCATAGGACTGATTCTTGCTATCTTAAATCCGGAAAGTATTTCTAAGTTAATAGGTGAAAATTCCGGATTTTTAGGAGTCTTAATTTCATCAATGATTGGTTCTATTACAATGATGCCAACCTTTGTTGCTTTTTCAACGGGGAACACATTGCTCAAAAATGGTGCTGGTTATAGTCAAGTGGCTGCATTAGTTTCTACTTTAACTTTAGTTGGAATTATGACTTTTTCTTTGGAAGCCAAGTATATCGGTAAAAAAGCCGCTTTTCTTAGAAACTTTATAGCTTTCCTATTTTCTTTTTTAGTAGCTTTTTTGTTTGGAAAGGTTATGATGATTTTATGAATAATTTGTATAAAATTTTAAAACGTTATTCTTTCTTTTTAACCGCTTTGCTTCTATTGATAATAATATTTTTTATTAATCCATATATAGCATTCAATACTTTTGAAAGTGCTAAATCAAACTTTCTACAAATGCTAATGGTGTTGCCACCTATTATGATTTTGCTTGGCCTTATGGATGTTTGGGTTCCACGTAAAACTCTTATGAAATATATGGGTGATAACTCCGGTGCATTAGGAGTTTTTTTTGCCATGCTTATTGGTTCATTAGCAGCAGGACCAATGTATGCTGCCTTTCCCTTTACAGCTGTTTTAATAAAAAAAGGGGTAAAATTTTCAAATATTATAATCTTTATGAATGCTTGGTGTGTAACAAAAATCTCAACATTACTCTTTGAAATATCCTCTTTAGGATATGAGTTTACATTAATTAGATTAATTATAGACATCCCCGGTGTAATCCTAATGGGTTATATAGTTAATTATTTTATGGATGATTATTCCCTAAAAAAACTTTATAATGAAAAATAAAAATCCACAAAAATTTTGTGGATTTTTATTAAACATATTTTTTATATCTACTATAACCTAACTCATCTATTTTATCCCTTGGTATAAACTCCAGTGCAGCTGAATTTATACAATATCTAAGCCCACCAAGTTCCTTAGGTCCATCATCAAACACATGTCCTAAATGAGCATTACTTGACGCACTTCTTACTTCAATTCTCATCATTCCATGACTTAAGTCTTCTTTCTCCTTTACATACCCTCCATTTATAGGTTTTGAAAATGCTGGCCATCCACAGGAACATTTAAACTTATCTTTAGATGAAAATAATGGCTTTTTAGATATTATATCTACATATATCCCATCTTCAAAATAATTATCATATTCATTATCAAAAGGAGGTTCTGTTCCATTTTCCTGTGTTACTATATATTGAAGTCTATTTAAAGAGTTTTTTAATTTTTCTTTTTCATTTTTTGATGTTCTCCACACACTTTCTAAAAAATGCTCCCTTCCTGATCCTTTATAATATGCCTTATATCTTAATGGATTTTTTATGTAGTACCCTTGATGATAATCCTCAGCTTTATAAAAAACTTTTGCCGGTTTTATATCAGTAGCTATAGGTTTATCAAATCTATTGCTTTTTTCGAGATTTTCCTTATATTTAATAGCTATATCTTTTTGTGCTTCATCACTGTAAAATATTACAGTTTTATAGCTTTCTCCTTTATCAAAAAATTGTCCTTCATTATCTGTAGGGTCTATAGATTTAAAAAATGTATCAACTAGTTCTTCATAAGTTATTATATCTTCATCATATGTAATTTCCACTGCTTCATAATGTCCTGTGCCACCATTACAAACTTGTTCATAACTAGGATTTTTTACATCTCCACCAGTATACCCTACAATCACATCTAATACTCCATCATATTTAAAGAACGGTTTAACCATACACCAAAAACATCCGCCAGCAAAAATAGCCTTTTTTATATTTTTCATACTATCACCTTTATTTTTTATTTTTTTATGAATGAAAATTATATTTTTCATTTATAACTTATCTTTCTATAATATTCCCTTTTCTTATAAATTTATTTCTATATAGATTTATGTTTACTTTTGAATCACTATACATTTTCATAGAATTTTTCTTATACTTATTTTTTAATATTTCTTTCATAAATTAATTATTAACAAATTTAAAGGGCCTCCCATATTTTACATTATGAGATAGCCCCTTTTTTATTAAAAATAACACTTATAATACTAAATTTTAAATACTTATTTTTATAAAACCTTTATTAAATTAAAATTTATTTATGCTTTATTATATCCTTTACAGTTCCCAGCACAGTAACCTTTACAATATCCCATACACCAGAATAAGCAGTAACCTGCACAACCATCATTAGTAGTAGCTTTGTTTTTATTTTTTTGTGAATACAATGTTCTCATAAAATCCCCTCCATTAATAATTATCTTATTTTTAATTAAGTGTTATTTTAAATACAATAATTATTTGATATAAATTTCATTTGTATCAAAACACAGTATATAATTCTCTATATCATTAATATTTAATTTATATTTTTCACATACATTATTCCACCAATTTTCCTGTTGAAGTTTTAATTCTACATCCTCCTTATCCACCATTTCCTTAAGCTCCATAAGTTCACCTGGATTTAAATCTGTATGATTTAATGATCCTTTTACTAGCTCCAAACTATCTAGTCTCTTTTCTATATTAAATACACATCTTTTTTCATATTCACTTACCATTACTGCTTTTTCCATAACTTCCTCCTTCATTACCCAATCAATTGTTCTATTAACTCTTTACTTTTCTTAATTTCTATATCTGTTATTAATTCTTGTATTTCTGAGCTTAGATACAACTCATTTGTCTGTTTTTTATTTGCATATATACATTTTTTGCAAACACCTTTTTTATCATCATTTTTTATTTTATTAATATTTCTTTGTAGAATTTCTAATTTATCATAATTAATACCGGTTTTAATATCACCAATATCCAAGTATTCATAATTAAAATAAAACGCCGGACATAGATATAATTTTTTATTAGGTCCAATAGCAAATAGCTCTTTACCTGCACCACAACTATAAACCTTATTGTTTTGAGGATTTACATTATTTAAGGTGTTAATTTCTAATACTTTATCTTCACCTTTCTTTTCCAGAGTTAAATCTATAAGTTTATCTAACTGGCTTTTATATTCTTCTACATCACTGCTTGTCCATTCTTCTAAATCTGAAAACATCAAATTTACTCTTACGTATTCGAAACCTTTGCTTGCTATTTCTACTAATTGGTGTATTTTAAATATGTCTTTTTTTCTTATGTTAATAATAATATTACTGTTTTTATTAACTATTTCATCCTCACTTTTATAAACTTTTATTACATCTTCATTTTTACTATCCGTTGATGTAATATTTATATAATCCTTATATTGTTCTTTATTTAATACATCACCAATTAGTACTGGTTTAAAATCATTATTTTCAGCAAATTCTATAGATTCTTTTAATTGCTCATCATTCATTAAAAATGTCTTTTCTTTATTCTTAATTTCATAATTGCATGTAGACTTTATATCTTCAGACATTATAATCTGCAAAAATTTTTCCTTTTCTTGCTTTTTTAACATACGGATTCTATCTCTTTCTGATTCACAGTTAGTAACCTGTTTATATCGTTCCCAAAAATAATCACAAGCTTTTACATTAGCCTTATGCATTTCACATATACCAGTAGCCCTTTCAAATACCGAACCATACTTTGATTCATCATAATTATGACCACTACAAGATGAACATCCTGATGCTACTTCACATTCCAAACATTTTTTAGGACTTATTGTCTTAATTGTTAAATGATCAAATGCTTTTAATTTATTTTTATCTATACCTTTAATTAAGTTACCAATTTTTAATCCTGGTTTATTATTTAATGTGAAACTCATAAATCTCGTACAAGGATAAAAATTGCCTTCATTATCAATTGCGACCATTTTTCCCGCCCCACAAAATTTGCCTTCATGCTCATCTGAATTTTGTGGAAATCCTATACTAGGATCAAAAAATCTAACATTATATTTATCCCATAATCCATTATCTATAATATAATCAGCTAATTCTTTTAATTGTTCTTCAAATATTACTGGATCTTGTTCATCCCACACATCTTCAAATACAACATTGGCAGATACTTCTTCAATGCCTAAATCCCATAAACTTATAATGCTATCTTTTAATAAATGAATATCTCCATGAGAAAATGTCGCCTTTGTTGACGCCCCAGGAAATTGCTCTAACCATAAAGGAACATTTTTCACAACATCGTCATAGGATCCTTTGTTATCTTTATATACTCTTTGATTGTCATTTTTTTCCTTATTACCATCTAAGCTTATTCCTACAGACAAATGACTTCTATTTTTTTTAATAAAGGCTTGTACACGTTCATCATCATACAATAAACCATTAGTAGATATATTAAACATGTAATTTATTGCCCACGGATGCCCTAAAAGAAAAGTTTTTTGCTTAATATAATCACAAATTCTATCCATTAACTCAATTTCTAAGAGTGGTTCTCCACCGATAAACTCCCATTGAACTGCATTACAAGAATATAAGTCTCTTTTTTGTAATATGTAGTCTATACTTTTTTTAGCTACATCAAAGGTCATTCTATTCTTATTATTTTTTCCAACCATATAACAATACTTACATCTTAACTGACAATCTTGTGTTAATGAGAATGTTATACTATTCGCCTCTTCTGCTTCATATGATGAAAAATCCCCCATTCTAACATTGCTTTCCATATCAAACTACCCCCTTACTTTTTAATAAACAATTATTTAATCTTATAATATTGTCGCAATTTTCTAATATTTTTTCTTTATGCGATACTATAATTACAGTTTTATTCATTTTAATTAATGTCTTCATTACTTCTATTATATTTTCTTCTGAATTGCTATCAGCCGAAGATGTAATCTCATCAAATAAAAAAACTTCTGATTTCCTTAACAAACCTCTTGCTACAGTTAATTTTTGTTTTTGTCCACCTGACAGCTGTATTCCTTTTGTTCCAATTAAAGTATCATATCCCTTATCTAACTCATCTATAAAGTTATGAATATTTACTGATTCACAAACATGTATTATGCTCTTTTCATCACATTTTAAATTTCCTAATGTTAAATTTTCCTTTATAGTAGCTGTAAATAGAAATGTATCCTGTGGTATATATGTTATCTTTTTATACAATTTACTCTTAGAAATTTTATTTAGTTCAATATTGTCAAATAAAATTTCACCTTCATAATCGCTATATAATTTCATTAATAATTTCAATATTGTTGTTTTACCAATACCATTTTCTCCAATTATTCCATTAATACATCTATTTTTTAATCTAAATGATATATTATTTAGTATTTTAGGCATTTCCCTTGAATATGCAAAGGATACATTTTTAAACAAAATTTCATGCTTAAATATAGGATATTCATCATCTAAACATTTAGATTTATTTGCTTTGTCAGAAATAATCTTTTCTATTCTATTTATTGAAACTGTTATTTGTTGTAAATCTTTATTGATACTAGTTATATTAAATAATGAATTGCTAAATGTAGATGCATAACTATTGAATGCTATAAATATTCCTATGGTTAATCTTCCATTATATATTTCATAACAAGCTACTAAAATCAATATTGTATATAATATTCCATTAATTAATTCACCTAATAAATTTGATTTTACATTAACCTTATTAATTTTTTTAGAATTTATATATTGTTTATTTATGATACAATTAAATTTATATTTAATTGTATTTTGAGCCTGTAAAATATTAATTATATTGAACCCTGAAATACACTCTTGATTAAAATTATTATATTCATCTTGAATTTCCTTATATTCTTTATCATAATAAGCCAATTTTTCTCCAAATATTTTGAAAACTACTAAGCTTATAGGAAAATTTAATAGTATTATTATTGCTAATTTATAATTTAATAGAAATAGTACTAATCCTAAGATTATAAATTCAATTAAATCCAATATAACTACGCTTTTTTCAATTAAAAATGTAGATATACTTTCAATATCGTTATTCATTATTGTTATAAATTCACCTTTTGATATAGATTCAAATTCTTTTACTTCTAAATCTAAAATACTTGAACTTATATCTTTTCTTAAATTTAAAGTAACTTTATTAACAAGAATTTTTTTTACATATTCAGTAGCATTTGTTAAGATACTAATTATTGCATATATAATTATGAATTTAATTAATATTACTTTTACCCTTTGCCATTTTGAACCTATGATATTATCAATTAACTTTGCCATTATTATAGGTTGATACATAGTTGCTATAGTCAATATAGTTAATATACTAACCATTAAAAGAATAATTTTACTATGATTTTTTACATACCTTCTATAAACATTATAAATTTTAATATATTTATTTTTCATAATAATCCCCTTTTAAAATTACATTACCTGTCATCTTATATGAATATTATTAAAATTCTAAATGTAATCATATAAAATCAACACCTTTGACAAAATAGTTTGAAAATTTTCTTAATTAAAGTTTCAAATATTTGTTTTGTTTCTAAAAGAATATCATATCTTTTTCAAAAAGTAAATACATTTTTGTTTACTTTATTTATTTTCACAAATCAATTTTATAATTAAACAACTATCTATTCTTAATAAACAACACATTTTAAGCATTTTACAAATCTTAGTTATCATAAATATTAAGTATAAGTAAGCATATTTTTATTTACTTATTACTCCTTATTTTCATATAATCTTTAAGCAAAACTTACATTCATTTTTAATATATTCCTCAATAATGGATACATATAATATTTCAAACCTTTATTTAGCATATTAATCATTCTTATAGGGTTTCAAGTTCACTTTTAAAATTATTCACTTCAAAACTTGGATACCCAAAATAGTGAGACATGCTCCGAATCACTTAGAATTTGGCAGTATATTTTAAAATTATCGAATAAATTTAAATAGGGGGTTGTTTCCCTATATTACTTTTATTATTAAATTCAAAATCATAGTTTTAAGTATTAAAATAAAAGGATTATTCAAACATAAAATATAAATTCTATGTTTGAATAACCCTTTATTTTATAATATTTTTATTTAAAATAAACTATATTATCTAAATTTATTTTTACTTTTACTTTTTCCATTTTGTTATATGAGTGCTCTTTAGAAAAAGTCTTAATTATATTTTCTTTTACCTTTATATCATAATATGTAAATTCACCAACGTATTTCTTTTTATATATTATTCCCTCTATGCCCTCTGTTTTATCACTTTTATGTATTTGTATATCCTCTTTTGGTATCATAACTTCAACATGATCTAAATTTTTTATGTAATTGGTTTTGAAATTTAAAATTTCACTATTAAAAAACCATTTTTTTATATTTCCACTTATATAATTTCTTTCTCCAAATATATTAGCAACTTCTTTAGTTTTAGGATTTTTATATAAATTAATAGGAGTATCAAATTGCATTATAGTACCATTTAACATAACAGCTATTTTATCACTCATCATTAATGCCTCTTCTTTATCATGAGTTACTAGTATAGTAGTTATATTTAAATCTTTTTGCAAAGTTAATACAAATTCTCTCATTTCATTTCTTAAATTTATATCTAAGCTTGAAAATGGTTCATCTAAAAGTAAAACTTTAGGATTAACTGCTAAAGTTCTTGCTATAGCTACCCTTTGCTTTTGTCCCCCTGATAATTGTGATGGATACTTATTTTCATATCCTTTTAATTTTACCAAATCAAAAAGCCTACTCACTTTTACCTTTCTTTCTGATTTTTTTAATTTTCTCATTTTAAGACCAAACTCTACATTTTCATAAGCCGTCATATGTGGGAAAAGTGAATAATCTTGAAATACTATAACAGCATCCCTTTTGTCTGCTTTTTTTTCAATTACTGATTCATTATTAAAAATCACATCTCCACCATCTGGTTTTAAAAGGCCTGCTATTACCTTTAAAGTAGTACTTTTACCACAACCTGAAGGACCTAAAAGTGTTATCATCTCTCCATGATTTATATGTAAATTTATATTGTTTAAAACATCTACATTTTGAAATTTTTTATATATATTAATTAGCTCAACACTGGACATTTAAATTATCTACTCCCTATTTATATTTTTATATATACTAATCAAAAAAACTCTTTTCTCTGTTATAGCGATGCTTTACACCCCACTCTATTAAAATTAGTACAATTATACTTACTATCAAAAATACCATACTATATAAAGCGGATATTGTTCTATCACCACTTTGAATATATGGAAACATCACTATGGGATAAGTTACAATATTTCCACCACCTATAATAAGTACTAAGAAATATTGACTAAAAGAAATTATAAAAGACATACTTGCTGCTCCTATAATTCCTGGTAATATTAGTGGAAAAGTTACATATTTAAAAGTATTATATCTATCAGCACCTAACATTTTTGCCTGCATTTCAAATTTATCTCCTACTATCTTGTAAACATCTCCTATTATTCTCACAGCATAAGGAATACACGGCAATATATTTATTATAATAACACCTGCCATTGTATTTGCTAAACCTAATTTTATAAAAGTTATATGTACTCCCATGACTATAGAAATTAATGGGACTATTATAGGGGATATTATAAGTAATTCAAAGAACTTTTTACCTTTAAACTCATATAATGTTATCGCCTTTGCTGCTGGTACACTTATAATAATTGTTATAAAAGTAGTTACTATAGCTACAGTTACACTTACTAAAAGAATTTGTAAATTTCCCCCTATTAAAAGATATTCAAATCCTCTTAAAGAAATTTTTTTAGGAAACATATACGGAAATGGCCAAGAATTAGTAAATGACCATATACATAGCATTAAAAGTGGCGCTATTAAAATCATAATTGCAAAATCTATAATATTTTTTTTATTCATATTTTCATTCTCACCTATATTTTATAATTGTAAATTTTTTTGAAAATTTTATTATAAATCATTAATAATAGAAAACTTAATAATGATAATATAACATTTATACACATTGCTATAGGTCTTTTAGTCAAATCTGAACTTATATAATTTAAATAAGCCTCAACTGCAAGAGTTTTAGGTGTGGATGGTCCTATTAAAAATGGAACCTCAAAAGCCCCAAATGAAAAAGCAAATAGTAAAATAAAAGACGAAAGTATAGCTGGAAGGGATAACGGTAATATCACATGTATAAAACTTTGCAATTTATTTGCACCTAAATTCATAGCAACACTTTCCAACTTATCACTTGTATTTTTTAGGATATTATAGGTTGTAACAGCAGTAAATGGGACTCCCTTCCATAGATAAACTAAAATTATCCCAATACCATTTTTGTCAGATACTAAAGAAAAAAACTGTGATGGATCATTTATTATTCCTATATTATACAATAACCTTGCAATAAATCCCGTCTTTGAAAACAACATAATCATCAACAATACAACTATTATATGAGGAATTATTATAGGAAGGTTAACTAATCCATACCTAAACGTTGAAAATTTATCTTTTGATAAGAAATAAGCAAAAATAACTCCTAATATTGTAGCTAACATTGATGATATTAACGCTATGTTTAGCGTAAAAAAGAATGAACTTATAAATTTAGGATTTGATAATACCTCCTTATAATAAGCAAAACTTATATTATAAAGACCTATGCCTTCAAAATATCCTAAACTCTGAAAAATACAATTTATTATTCCAACTCCCATTATCCCTAATAATATTAATGACACTGGAATAAGAAGAATATATGGTTTTAGTCTACTTTTCACCTTCTAGAACCTCTTCCATCCATATTTCTTCTATTATTGGTACCAACCCTGCCTTTAATTCAGGTAATGATTTTTCTATACTAATACTTTCACCAAACTTTTTCATATCTTCTTCATTAATTTTGTTTTTGTCTAATACTGATACATCTCCCCAATTTTTAATATCATTTTTAGAAGCTTGAGCATCTATACTTGTCAAAAAATTTATAAGCATTATAGCTCCAGCTTTGTTTTTACTATTTCCAGGTATAGCTAAGAAATGTGTATTGCTTATATTTCCCTTATCAAATTCAATAATTTTTGTATTCTTACTAAATTCGCCTGTCTCTATCATGCCTAATAACGCATTTGGTGAATACGTCATAGTAAAATACACTTCTGCATCAGAATACATATTTTCAAGTTGAGCAGAAGTTGCAGGATAAGTCCTACCATTATTCCACAAGTAAGGTTTTATAGAATTTAAATACTCCATTGCTGGTTTTATAGCCGTTCTTACTATTTCCTTATCTTCTGGAAGATCTTTTACATTATCGTAACCTACAATATCATATATTATATTTCTTACAAATGCACTTCCTGTAAAATCTGGCAACGCTGGATAAGTAAATTTTCCTGGATTTGCTTTTATAAT
Organism: Clostridium sp. ATCC 25772; assembly: GCF_001573875.1. Classification (NCBI taxonomy): domain Bacteria; kingdom Bacillati; phylum Bacillota; class Clostridia; order Eubacteriales; family Clostridiaceae; genus Clostridium; species Clostridium sp. ATCC 25772. The sequence continues at coordinate 720 of NZ_LFRG01000036.1, read as the reverse complement.
TTTTTCTAGATCTGTTGAATTTGTTATAGTATCAGTTATTTTAGAATCATCAACAGCTATTACAAATTGAGCTTTTCCAAAAGGCGCTTCTAATCCTTCTACACTTGTTCCAAAATCTATTTTTACATCTTCAGAATCTTTATCTATGTATTTTTCATAGTTAGGTAATTTATCCACAAAAGGTCCAAATAATAGACTATTGTCTTTTGCAGATTTAAAATTTTCTCCATTTAACCAAACTACATCAATATTTCCACTTGCATTACCTGCTTGTTTTTCAGAAATTAATTTATTCATGATATTCTCTATATCCATTCCAACTCTTTTTACTGTGATATTATGTTTTTCCTTCATTTGTGGTATGACATAAGTATCAAACCACTTATTCATCACTTCATTACCACCATACCCATAAAAGTTTACAGTACTCTCTTTAGAATAACTTTCTATATCTTCATAACTCATATTGGATACATCTACATTTTCAATATTCTTAGCTTTATTAGAACAACCAATTAACCCCAAAACAAAAATTATGCATATTGTAAATAAAAATTTCTTCTTCATTAAACTTACTGCTACTCAAAATATGGACAAAAATACCCATATTGAGATTTTTCCTGTTTCAATGTACTCCATTTTTCCGAAGCTACTTTGGTTTATATAGCACTCCACAGGCCTAAATTCCCATCTAGCCAACGGTACATATATAAGTATCTA